>JANOGJ010000544.1:0-2871 GCA_031405995.1 Acidobacteriota bacterium | reverse complement strand
ACGGCCTGACGGAGGGCGCGGAGAAGGCTTAGTTAGGGGGTGCAAGCTTGCGAAGCGCCGCGAGACATTCCTCCACGGTCATGCGGCCGCGTAACCCGGACGGCATGGCGCCGCTCGAGTTCTCGATGATCACGAACCCCTTGGAGGCCGGCCACATGTAGTGCATCCCGCGATACTCGACGAGCGTCGAGTCAGCGTGGCGCCTGAGGAATGCGACGAATGCTGAGCCGGGGCGATACGGCGTTTCGATGCCGACGGAGCGCTGGCCGTTCTCCAGCCACTCGCCGGCGGCATCCTGGTCGAACAGGATTTCCTTGCCGACGACAATGCCGGCCCGGTCGGCTTTGACGACCGCCAGCACCTTCGCGCGATGCTCGGTGACCATCCACGACTCGTTGTTTCGCCGGCGGGTGCCGAGCGACTCGGTGATCTCAAGGTGCACGACGATGGCGGCCTCGCGAAGACCGCCGGGGATGCCGTCCGGCGGCAGGACGTAGTCGACGACGGCGAGGACCGGCAGGGGGCCCCGTTTGGGCTGCGCCGTCGTGGCCTGCGGCGGGCTTACGCCGGCCTGCACCGCGAAGGCTGCGGCGACGCACACCATGAAGAGGCGCGGCATGCGAACCATATTGCCATGGGCCTCCCTTTCGCGAATCGGAATAGGATCTCTCCATGACCCGCGCCGACACCATCGCCGCCTGGCTGCGCGACCGCGCCCATTCCGCAGGTGCGCGCGGATTCGTCGTCGGACTGAGCGGCGGGATCGACTCGGCGCTGGTCGCAAAGCTCTGCCAGCTCGCGACGCCGCAGCATGTCATGGGCGTGCTGCTGCCCTGCTACAGCCACCCGCAGGACGAGGCGGACGCCAAGCTCGTGGCGAAGACGCTTGGCATCCCCACCATCACGGTCGATCTCGGGGCGACGTTCGACGCGCTGACCGGCACGCTCCGGAACGCGGTCAAGGGGCTGCCGACCCACGTCAACGTCGTGGACATCAAGCAGCAGATGCCGGAAGCCAACATCAAGCCGCGCCTGCGCATGACGTCGCTGTACTTCATCGCGAATTCGCTGAACTACCTCGTGGCCGGCACGGGCAACCGGAGTGAGATCGTTTTCGGCTACTACACGAAGTACGGCGACGGCGGCGTGGACCTGTTGCCGATTGGCGGGCTGCTCAAGAGCGAAGTGCGCGCGATGTCGCGCGAGCTGGGCGTGCCGGCCCAGGTGATCGACAAGCCGCCCACCGCCGGCCTGTGGATGGGCCAAACGGACGAAGCGGAGATGGGCTTCACGTACGACATGCTCGAGACGTACCTCGCGAAGGGACCGGGGGCCGTAGACCCCAAGATCGCGGCGCGCATCGAGCAACTCAGGGCATCGTCCGACCACAAGCGCGCGCTGCCGCCAATCGCGCCTATTTGATCATGTGAAAACTGGGGTGCTTGAGCCACGCCTGCATGAAGTCGGCGTCGCAGATGTGCTCCACCCACGTGCGCTCGTTGAGGGTCTGATACGGCACCGTCAGCACGCGTCCCGGCATCGCGCGCAGAAACGCCTCGGTCGGCTTCGAGACCTCGGCCCAGTCCAGGTTTCCCTCGAGCTGCGCGATGAGGTCGTCCACTCCCTCCAGAGTGATGGGCGTGCGGGTTGCGACTTCCAGCGCCCCGTGGAGATTGATCACACCGCCGAAGGTCCGCGCGCACTGGAGCGCCAGCTCGCCGAGAATGCGATGGTCGTCCCCGGTGTTGCCGTGCGCCGCCAGCAGAATCCTCGAGCGCGGCAGGAATCCGAAATGCCGTGCAACATCATCGAGCCACTCCAGGTCGTCGCCAGGATCGACGGGCTTTGGCGTCCACGTAACCTTGAATGAGGCCGCACCAGATCCGAGAGCATCGAGCACCGACTGCAACGCCAACCGACCGGCATCGGTCGGCTCGACGGGCAGGACGACGCTCACTGTGGGCCCGGCCACAGTCCTTATCTCTTCGGCTCTGCTGTCGCGTGCGATCGTCGCGGATCCGCGCCGCCTTGCACCGTGCCCTGCGCGGCATTCACGACGGCCACGGCCGCGTAGCCGTACTTCACTTCGCCCTTGCGACCGACCTTGGTGAACGAATGGCCGCGCGCTTCGAGGTCCGCCAGGATCGAGCGCGGAAACCGATCCTCGATCTGCACGTTCGAGCGTCCGCCGGGCCCTCCGCCGATGAGCAGCCGAGGCGCTTCAATCGCTTGTTGTGCTGACATGCCGCCGTCGACGACGTTGAGAATGATGTCGTAGACCGACGCGGGAATCCACGCGTTGCCCGCGCACCCGACGGCGATGCGCGGCTGGAAACCCGGAATCCCGTACCGGCCCGTGTCGCCCGGAGTCGGCTCGAACACCAGCGTCGGCACGCTCGTGGACGATGACCGCATGAGCGGCAGCATCGCGCCGAAGCCGGTGCCGCCTCGCCCGCCCCGGAAGTGATCGTTGTAGATGAACCCGAGTCCCTTCGAGACGTAGTAGTTGCCGCCCCAGGTGGAGAGCGTTTGGGTGAACGCGATCATGTTGCCCTCCGCGTCAGCCACGACAAACGCGGTGGTGCCGGTCTGGACGCGCCGCCCGTCCGACCCGTCTCCCTCTTCGTGCGCGAAGCCGCCCGCGCCAGGCCCGGGACCGCCCTGCCTTGAGCCTGTCGCCCCTCGACTTTGCTCGGGGTGACCCTGAACTTGTTGAAGGGTCGAAAGGCCGCCCCGTCCTCCTCCAGCCGTCGAGTACACCTTTTTCGGATCGATCAACTTGCAGCGCTCGAGCGCGTGCACGGGCTCGCGGTGGTTGCCGAGATCCACCGGCCAGCGCTCCGGATCGGCGATGCGCGCGCCGCCGTCGCG
>JANOGJ010000540.1:0-2600 GCA_031405995.1 Acidobacteriota bacterium | reverse complement strand
TCCTCAACTGGCTCGACGAACTGAAGAAGAAGGTAGGTGCGGGCGGAAGTTCCTAGGGGCGCGCGTCGCCGCGGCCCTTCCGGCCCAGGAAAATGGTGTGGCGAGGTCCGCCTCGCTTCAGGCGCGCGCGCACCCGCTGCACCTCGACGCCGAACCCGAGATGGCGGAGCCGCTGCTCGAACTTCCGGTCTTCCCACGCCGACCAAACCGCCAGGACACCGTCGGATCGCAACGCCTCATGCACGGCCTCCAGGCCGTGCCGGCCGTAGAGCGCCGCGTTGCCGGACGTGGTGAAGGCGTCCGGGCCGTTGTCGACATCGAGGATCACGGCGTCAAACCGGCGTGGATGCGCCTGGATAGTGACGAGCACGTCGCTCACGTCGAGGCGCACCCGCTTGTCCCGCAACGGGTTGCCGGCGAGCGGACCCAAAGGCCCCCGGTTCCATTCGACCACCGCCGGCACCAGTTCGGCGACGACCACGGTGGCGTCGGCGGGCAGCAGATCGAGGGCGGCGCGCAGCGTGAAGCCCAATCCGAGTCCGCCCACGAGCACCGACGGCGCCTCCATCGTCCTGGCGCGTTCGAGCGCGAACGCGGCCAGGATCTCTTCGGAGCCGTGCATGCGGCTCGACATCAGGATCTTGCCGTTGGCGAAGATCACGTGCTCGCGGTCGCGCCGTGAGAGCGTCAGGTCGGTCCCGTCGGGCGCGGTCGCCTTCCCGAGGAGTTCCCAGGGCTTCACACGCTGATTGTAGGTCTACGCCTCTGCATGCCTGGCCGTGCGAGCCGGGTGTAGTATCCGTGCCATGGCTGTGACGACCGGATACGTTGGCACGTTGGAAGCGGAGACGAGGAACGTGAGCCGCCTGTGGTTTGCCCTGACCAAGAGTGTCAACGGCACCGACTGGATCAAGATCGGCGCGCCTCGAGCCTGGTTCACGATGAAGATGGAGTCCCCCGACCGGCCCACTCACATGGCGCAGCTCACGCTCTTGCTCGAAGCCATGCGAAGCGGATTGCGCGTCGAGGTAAGTCATGGCGGCGCGGCGTCCTTCAAGAAAGTCGAGCCGAAGGACAGCTTCGAAGTGAATGGCATTCGTATCTGGCGGTCCAACGCCTGAAGCCTGACTGACGAGGTCTCCATGGCGGACAAGACGATCACGCCGCTCGATCCCGTTGGTGCGACGACCATCCGATACGAACTCGGGCGCGACAACTGGGCCCCGGCCGTGGAAGACGGGCACCCGTGGGTGCCCGCAGGCGTGCATGGCGACGCGGGCACCGTTCGGCTGAACGAGGATCAGGTGATCGATGTCCTCATCCTGGGCGACGGGTACGAGGATCGCACCCAGTTCGAGGCTCGACTGGAAGTCTGGCTGGACGAGTTCTTCGCGACCGAGGTCTATGATGGCCTGCGCGGTGCGTTCCGGCTGCGGGCGCTCTTCACCCCTTCGCTCGAGCCCTGCACCACGGATCGGAATACTCACTACGGGGTCAAGGTCGATGCCAACGGCGGGATTCGCCGCGACGACTGGTGGAATGCCGGCACGAGCCGAGGGCGACATTTTCGCGAAGCGCTGTTCGCGGCCGTCGATCGATTCAGCGTCAATCTCGTCCGGTACCCCGGCTCACTCGATGTCGGAGGCGCCGGCACCGTCATCCACAACGAGCTGAAGGGCCTGTACTCGAATCTCGTCGTGATGATGCTCGCCCGATCACGGACCGACACCGGGGCCACTATCGCGAACGCCTCCGGGATGACCCGGCGGGTGAGACGACGGTCCGGAACGCATCTCAACGTCGGATTCGGATCGCACTCCCTCCACGAGTTCGGCCATGCCTTCGCGTACCTCGAGGACGAGTACATCTCCGATCGTGGGAGCCACGCCGGCCGCTCCAACCCCGCCACGCCGAGCGTCTTCACGCTCTCGAATCTTTCGTTCGGCGATCGACTGCGAAGCGCGTTGTGGCTCCACGTGAGTCCATGGGGCTTCGCCCCCCGCATCGGCTGGGGCAGCGAACCCTCGCCGATCGTGGGCTGGCTCTGGCGCGGAGGTGAGCACGACAAGCGCGTCTGGCATTCGGAGTACCAATGCCTCATGAACGGCAGCCATGAAAACTACGCCTACACGATTGACGAGTCCGCCGACCCCACGGCGGCGCCGCCGCCTGGTTGCACTCGCTTCGACGGCACGGACGGCGGGGCCGACCTCCGCTGGCGCAATCCCCCGCGGTATTGCTTCTGGTGCGAAGAAATCATCGTCGTTCGGATTCTTGAAAAGACCGGCCAGCTCGCGCTCGCCGGGGATCCCGCGAACATCAACTCGCGCGGCCGCGTCTGGCATGAGCGGTGGGTCGCGGAGGGCCGCCGGCACTACTGGACCTTGCTCGACGTGGCCAACAGGATTCAGCAACGTGAGGCGCTCTACGCCGAGCCTGCACTGGAGCCAGGCAGTTTCTGTCAGATCGTCAACCCCGATGGATCCCATCTGCGCCTCGATCATTCGGATCTCTACCAGCCGTTCGACGCGGACGGCCCTGCGCCAACGGCCAACCCGGCGCTCGGAGACGACGAGGCGCTCGTGATGATGAACGCGTAG
>JANOGJ010000519.1:0-4083 GCA_031405995.1 Acidobacteriota bacterium | reverse complement strand
GCCACGTCGCCGAAGGTCTCGCGCACGGCCTTCCGGAGGGCCTTCGAGCCATCGAGAATGACGAGCAGGCTCCGATCAGTCCGCATGCCCCGGCTCTGCAGATTCGAGAGCAGGCTTTGACACACGGCGGCGTTTTCCGTGGAGCCGTCCCAGAGCCCCAACGCGTGTTTGCCCCCGTCGGCCGCGATCCCCAGGGCCACGATCAGACAATGCTCGCCGACGTGGACACCATCGAGGATCAGGCCGACCAGGTCGAGCCCGTCGAGCGGTTGCGACTGCCACCGTTCAAGCTGGGCGGTCGTCCGCGCGACAAAGCGGCGACTGACGGCGCTCTTACTGGTCCCCCGACTGATGACCGCGGCCGGGACCGGCTCCAGGCTCCGCGCGTACTGGCGCGTGGCCACGCCGACGAGCATCTGCTCGACGACCCGACGATTCAACGGATCGACGTCGGCCATCGTGCGAAACGTCGGCAACGGCACCTCGTGCCCCGCGGCCCGCACGCGCGGACGCGGCATCGCCACCTTCCGGCCACCGAGCACCACCTCGCTCGGGACCGTCCCCGCCCGCGTGGCCGTGCGATCGGGTTGATGGGCATACCGCGGGCCGCAGAGGGCGGTCCGGTCTTCCTCGAGCATCGTCGTGAACACCCGGAGGCCCGCGTGCATCGCCAATTCGAAGAGCTCCGTCCGGGTGTCGACCAGCAGGTCGACCAGCGGGAGGTGACGCGGGATGGATTCGTCTTGGGGAACGAGAATGCCTGTGCGAGACTTCGTTTTCATGGCGGCTCCTTCTGTGAGGCTTCGGGCCTCGGTTTGGTCACCACTCGTGTAGCACGAGCAGTGAGGAGCCGCCGCTTTCAAATTTCAACAGCTACTGGGACATCTCCCCGTCCATAAATGGCTGCCTGTTGCAAATGCGATGGGACCGATGATCAAGTACCTACTGGAGCACCCGGAGTTAGGGCTACTACACGCACAGAGTTACGCCTACTGGCGCGGTGTTGCTCTTGTTCAGTACTGGCGCTCGTTCGAGCAGCTTGAGCATTTCGCCCGCGATCCATCACTCAACCATCTGGAGCCATGGAAGCGCTTCAATAGAGCTGTCGGAGCAGGTGGAAGCGTTGGAATCTGGCACGAGACCTACGTCGTTCAAGCTAACCAATACGAGTGCGTCTACGGCAATATGCCAAAGATGGGGCTTGCATTAGCGGGTTCGCACATACCTGCCATCGGTGCGAAGGAGACGGCGAAGCGACGCATGGGTCTGAAGGGCGAACCAGCAGTAGCCTCTTATGACAATCCTCAGTAGCACCATGACGCCGAACCCCTATCAGCCCTCTCCAAGTCAAGTACGTAGATCTTCTCCCTCCGGTCGCGCTCGGACGTCCAAGCTCGACCGCTGAATCCGATCACGGTCGCGTGCTTCCGTCTCAGCGGTCTTCGTTTCCGGCTCTGGTGCCCGTCTGTTGACGTGGTACCCAACACCTATTGAGGCTCACGTTCCGCGTAGCGGAGTGCGAGCGCGTGCGCGCTCGCGGCCTAGAAACTCAGTCGTGCCCTCGTACCGGCCTCTTCAATGGAGTGACGTCGCCGGAGCGCGTCCGTTATCGCCAGGCTCGGGGGAGGGGCCGCGTCAAACAGGAACGCGCGGTCGGTGTGGCGAGGTGAGGATGGACGTCCCATCATCGCAGCGGGCTGCCGGACCTGTGGTTCCTGATCGCGCGTAGCGGTCGGCCGCACGGTTCGGCGCAATCGATAGCGAACTCGGTCCCGACGGCTCGAGTTAGGCGTCTGGCTCATCCACCCTCACCTTCGCTACGCCGCGAGAAACTTCTCCATCGAGAAGATCGTCCGGCGCGCCAACATGTAGTACACCGCGCGGCCGAGTTTGTGCGCGAGGATCGACAGCGCCTTCCCTTTGCCGTGTGTCTTCTCCAGTCGCGCGAGGAGCCTCTTCCCCTCGGGGGTGTGTCGCAGGAACAGCACCGCCGCTTCGGAGAAGGCCCACTTCAGGTGGACGTTGCCCATCTTGGCGCCGCCGGTGCCGAGCTTCTTGCCCGCGGATTCGTGCGTGCATTTGATCAGGCGCGCGTAGGACGCGAATTCCTGGACCCGATCGAAGCGCGTGATGTCGTGAATCTCGTAGAGGATCGTCAAGCCCAAGACCTTCCCAATGCCCGGGACCGAGCGGAGCCGGTGAAAGGCGTCGGCATCGTGACGCTTGGCCTCGCGGACGATGGTCAGGTCGAGGTCGTTGATGATCGCATCGTACTGATCGATCAGCGTCACGTCGACTTCGATGCTCTTGCGCACGCTCGGATCGGGAAAGTGCTCGACGACGCCGTCGCGATTGCCCGGATAGGCCAGGCGCTTGTCGAAGGCGGGCAGGTTGTACTGGGCGCGCGTGTTCTGAATGTGGGCCAGCAGCTGGCCCCGCTTGCGGACGAGGTGCAGTCGGCGCCGGAGCAGGTCCCGCGTCGATCGCATCGCCGCAGGGTAGACGTACGCTTGGGGCAGCATCCCGCCGCGCAGGAGCACCGCGATCTTGTGCGAATCGATCTTGTCGTTCTTCGCCTTGCCGCCGTGGATGGCCTTCATCGCCAGGGCGTGCCCCAGCACGAAGGCGATGCCCTCCTCGGCGCAGACATCGGCGAGCCAGTACCACGTGAACATGCACTCGGCCGCCACCACGAGGCCGTCGCGGTAGGGCGCCACGACCTCGAGGAACGCCGCCGGGGTCGACGGCACATTCCGGTGGACGAGCACCTGGCCGGCTTGGTCCAAGATGCAGACGTACATGGTCTTCACGTGCAGATCGATCCCGCAGTAATACGTGTGTGGTCGGTTGTAGAATCGCATCGGTCCTCCTCCTGCGCCCCATGCGCATTAGCCCTGCGACAGCCTACTCACAACGAGTAGGAGCAGGGGGAGGGCTGAATGAGGATCAGCGCGCTGCACCCGACGGCCGCCGCGCGATCAGGAGCGCCCGCGGCTGGGCGCGCACGTTAGGCAACTTTCGATCGGCGCCCCACGACAACCTGCACTCGGACACCGGCGTGGCCAAGCATAGCGACTAGGGTATCGATACTGAATCGGTCGATCTTTCCTCGGACAAGGTCACTGACCCGTGGCTGGGTCACGCGAAAGAGACTTGCAGCCTGAGCCTGGGTGAGGCGCCGACTCTCAATCAGCTTGCTCAGCCGGATCATCAGATCGGCCCGAATCTTGAGGTTCTCAGCCTCTTCCTTCGAGAAGCCGAGGTCGCGGAACACGTTACCGGTGGAGCGTCGAACCTTGACGGTCATCGAGCCTCCTTCTTCTGCCTGCGGCGATGGAGGAAATCGGCAAGGCGCTTGCGCGCCAAGGCGATGTCGGCCTCTCGCGTCTGCGGCGTACGTTTCTCGAACGCATGAATCACGTACACGGCGTCTTCGTATTTCGCGACATAGAACACGCGGTGTTCGAGCTTGGTGTGTATCCGGACTTCGTACACGCCAGCGCCCACGGTCGTCATCGGCTTCCCATCATCGGGCATCAGACCTTGCTGAACTCGCCCAAGTTGGTATCCAGCGGCTCGCCTGGCTTCGGCCGGAAACGCGCGGACGTCATCGAGTGACGACCCAAGCCAGGCGAGTGGCTTCTCGGCCATGAGCCAGTATACATCTATTGATATAGGGGAGTACGTTGTTTGAGATCAACTTTGAACTGCAACACTGATTAGGCATCGAAGCACTCCTCGGGCGTCCGGTAATCGAGGCGTTTGCGGGGCCGGGCATTGAGGGTGTCCGCGATCCGCGTGCAGGCGGACTGCGTGAGCGCCGCCATGCTGGTGCTCGTGGGCACGTACTGGCGAATCAGGCCGGTGGTGTTTCGTTGGTGCCGGGCTTCGAGCTTCCCGATGACATAGCCGCCGGGTTTTGCGGAGACGGCCGGCGATCGGTTCCGGGCTCCAGCGGCGCCGCAGGAGGGCGTCGACCAGGCGCAGGTCCGCGGCCGTGAACCGGCGATTGCGGCGCGAGCGAGACCGGCGGCCGTTGGTATTCTCAATCGCGACGCTGGGGCGGCTGGTATCGCCCCAGCG
>JANOGJ010000514.1:0-12279 GCA_031405995.1 Acidobacteriota bacterium | reverse complement strand
GGACCGGGACCTCGCGGAGCCACTCGGCCTGGATTTGAGGGCCATGCACGTCCACGATCGCTTGCGCCTCGTCCTGCGTGACGCCGGGCTTCAGCCGGGCGACCGTGCCCATGGTGTAAGGGCGTGCTCCAGCCCTCTCCGGCTCCAACTGCATGACGCACACCCAGAAGCGGCTTGGTCCCCACGGATCTGAGAGTCCCTCGAACTCGGGTTTCATCACGCCGATCACCGAGAACATGCGGTTATTCACCCGCACCTGCTTGCCGAGGATGTCGGGAGCGCGTTTGAATCGCCGCATCCAGAGGTCGTGGCTGATCACGATGCCCAGCGACGGATTCGACGGATCGTCCTCCTCCGGCTCAAACGTGCGGCCAAGAAGCGGCGTGACGCCAACGACGTCGAAGTAGTTCGCCGTCACCACTTCGCCGCGCGTATAGCTGGACTCGCCGTCGGCGCCGAGCGTCACGGTGCGGAGCCAGTGCGCGGTGACACCGCTGAACGCCTTGTCGTAGTGGCCCTCGACGGACCGCACGGACTCCACGCCGAAGCTCGGGTGACGTTGCCCCCTGTCTGTGACTGAGTACACGTAGACGAGCCTGTCCGCTTCCGGCACGGCCAGAGCCTTGAAGAACACCGCGCTGACAATGCTGAAGGCGGCGGTACTGGCGCCGATGCCGAGTCCGAGGATGAGCACGGCCATGAGTGAGAAGCCGGGGCTGCGGCGCAGCGCGCGGACGCTGTAGCGAAGGTCCTGCCACGCGCCGTCGATCCAGGTCGTACGGACGTGGCGCACGGATTCGCGCGCCTGCGTCACGCCGCCGAACTCGCGCATCGCCGCCTGGCGCGCCTCGTCAGCCGCCATCCCCCGCGCGCGGTTGGCCTCGGCCTCCATCTCGATGTGAAATCGCAGCTCCGCGTCGGTCTCGCGCTCGACGCGACGACGAGCCATCAGGCCTCTCAGGTATGAAACGAAGCGGGGCATGAGCTGGGGCCCTTCGTCCTAGGTGGCGTTCAACACCCTGCGCATCGACGCCGTGAACTGCTCCCAGTTGGCCGTCTCCGTGCCGAGCCGGCGGCGCCCGGCCGCCGTCAGCGTGTACACGCGCGCGCGCCGGTTGTTCTCTGACGTCG
This sequence comes from Acidobacteriota bacterium, assembly GCA_031405995.1. GTDB lineage: Bacteria > Acidobacteriota > Vicinamibacteria > Vicinamibacterales > SCN-69-37 > JANOGJ01. Next base: position 11,148 of record JANOGJ010000514.1, on the reverse strand, counting down.
TCATTGACGACTTCACGTCGCCGCGCAGCTCGAGACGATGCAACGCCGGATAGAGGGAGCCCTGGCTCGTGGTCAATCCATCGCGCGAGATGTGGCGGAGCCGCATCGAAATGCCCCAGCCGTGATTCGGGCCGAGCGCGAGGATGCGTAGGAGGACGAGGTCCAGCGTGCCTTGCAGAAGGTCGGTCCTGGCCACCTGGGGGTCTCCTGTTGAGCTGCGAGAGGAGGATACCACAGACCTCTCGGTGGTCAATAGGAAGGCCGGGCGCGCGGTGACGGCTAAGTGAGAGGTGTGTGAGGCTTGCGGGCGAGGAGAGTGGCTTCGAGCACGGGGAGCTGGGCCGTGTCCTTGGCGCGCCGGGTCGCCCGCTTGCTGGCGATGACGCGCTCGAGGGGCAACACGCGCAGCATGACGCCCTCGATCTCGCGTTCGATTGCGCGCGCGTACTCGGCCTGGAACGTCTCAAGGCCGTGTGCGGTCAGGACGACGTCAATACGGGCGGCGTCGGTCGCCGCCAGACGGATCCCCTCATCGTCGATGCCGGCGAACCAGACGTCGAGATCCTGCGTGGCCACGGGCGCGCCTTCGAGCACCGCGGCTCCCATCCCGATAATGATGAACGGCACGCCGCGGCGGTTGAGGGCGGCGAACAGCGCGCGCTCAGCGGGCGTAAGCGCGAAGTCTTCCACGGTTCAAGCCTTGGCGGAGCCGCTCGGCTGGCGTGAGTTCCAGTCAACGGAGCGCGTGATAGACGTCGCCGGCATCGAGATCCGGATGCGACCGAACGGCGTGATGCGCGTGCGCCCAGAGCTGTTCCGAATGCAGCGCCCATGCCCGCTGGTCATCGGTCCACTCGCTGGAGAGGGTCTGCCTCACCCCGAAATTATAGGTCGGCGTGGCGAAGGCGGGTCCCGCCGCGCGGCCGCCCCGGCCTATTTCCGGACGACCACCTGACCGTCGCGCATCACCCAGATCGGCCCGGCGAGCGTTCAAAGATCGGTGAGCGGATTGTCGCGCACCAGCACGAGATCGGTCACGTTGGCAGCACGTCCCGCGCCACGCCGTCGTGGGTGATCACGACGGGTCGGATCGCGCCGCCGGCGTCAAACCGCATCTCGTCGATGCAGACGACGCGGTGGTTGCGGTCCCGATCGCCCAGCGGACGCCGGTGGTAGACGATGTAGGTCTTGCCGGAGCCAGGCGCGTGCAGGATGGAGTGATGGCCGGCGCCGGTCGCGATCGCCGGATCCTGCTGCAGGATTTTTCCCGCGCGCACGAACGGCCCGAGCGGCGACTTGCCGATCGCGTACGCGACCGCGTAGTTCGGGCCCGTCCATCCGCCTTCGGACCACATGAAGTAGTACTGGCCGTCCTTCACGAACATCCACGAGCCCTCGACGTAGCCTTCCGGCGTGATCTCCTTGAACACGGAGCCGTCGCCGTGCGGCACGAAGCCGGTGAGGGTCGCGTTCAGCTTGGCGATGTTGCAGTGCCGCCAGCCGCCGTAGATCAAATAGAGCGTGCCGTCGGTATCGGCGAACACGAACGGATCGATCGGCTGCGCGCCGTTGTGGAACCTGTCCACCAGCGGCTTGCCGAGGTAGTCAACGAACGGGCCGCCAGGACGCCGCGCGCGCGCGACGCCGATGCCGCCAGGCTGCTGGTCGTTCTGAATGTCGTTGGCGCTGAAAAAGAGGTAGTACCCGCCGTCTTTGAAGACGATGGACGGCGCCCAGACGGCGCGCGTGGCCCATTTGACGTTCGCCGCCTCCAGGATCCGTCGATGCGGTGTCCAGGAGACGAGGTCCTTCGACGAGAACGCGTCGAAGTAGAGCTGCTCGTCGTACGGCGCCGAGTAGGTGGGGTAGACCCAGTACTCGCCTTCGAAGATACGCGCCTCCGGATCGGCGTACCAGCCTGGCACGATGGGGTTGCCAAGCCGCATCGGGGACGCACGTGCGCCAAAGTCGCTTAGCGCCGCCGCTCCGGTGGCAAATGTGAGGCGGTTGAACTCGCGGCGGGAGATCTTCACTCCTTCGTCTGGTGCATCCTACCGCGGCGACACATGATTCGCGGGCTCCCTGGCGAGTGGCATCGTGCCTGCATGGAGATGCTATCATGCAGGCATGCCGAAGCAGCTCACGGTTCGAGGGGTCTCGGACGAGCTGGCGCGCCGCCTGAGCCGGTTGAGCCGCGAGCGCGGCGAGAGCGTGAACGCGACGACGCTCGCCCTGCTCGAACAGGCCGTGGGAATTGATGCGAGGCGACGCCGCCTGGCTCGGTACGCCACATGGTCCGCTGCCGACGCCGCGGAATTCGACCGAGCCCTTTCGGACCAGCGGGTGGTTGACGATGACCTCTGGCGTTGAGTCCGCGGCGCGCCTCGTCCTCGATACGTCGGCGTACTCGCGATTGCGGGCCGGCGACGCGCGGGTTCACGACTTGATCGCCGCCGCCGAGGCCGTGCTGATTCCCGCGACCGTCCTCGGCGAGCTTCATGGCGCGTTTGAAGTCGGCACGCGCGCGCGCGAGAATCGCCAGACCCTGGCGGATCTGTTGGCGGAGCCCTTCGTAACCGTCGTGCCCACGTCGGCGGCGGTCGCGCGACAGTACGGCCGAATCTACGCTCGGCTGCGACGCGCAGGAACGCCCATTCCTGTGAACGACATGTGGATCGCCGCAGCGACCATCGACGGCGGAGCCTGCTTGTTGACCTTCGACAGAGATTTCGAACGCGTCGAGGGACTCGACCGCATCGTCCTCGACGGGATCGAGCCGGGCACTGAGGACTGAGACGCCCGATGACCGACTCCAAGACGCCCTTTCACAACCCGTTTGCCGCCCTGGGCGCGTTGCGCGAGAAGTTGCCGGTGGCGCCGGCGTCCGCTGAACCGGCGCCAGTGGATGCCGGGGCTTCAGCCCCGGCCGGCAAGAAGTCCGGCGGCAAGACCTACGCGCGCGCCGTCGTGCGCATGGAGCGCGCGGGCCGAGGCGGCAAGGAAGCGACCGTCATCGAGCAGCTGGACTTGACGCCGGCCGAACGCGAAGCCTGGTTGAAGGCGCTCAAGGCCGCGCTCGGCTGCGGCGGCAGCATCGAGGGCGACACGCTGATGCTGCAGGGCGATCAGCGCAGGCGGCTGCCGAAGCTGCTCGCGGAACGGGGCGTGAAGAAGGTCACGCTCTAGCCCCCGCCCCCGCCCGTCTGCGCGCTCCAGCGTGGATTGACGACGTTGTTGAAGATCGACCCGAACTGGTAGCTGAATCCGAGCTGAAGCCGGTACCGGTAGCCGGACTGGAGCCGCTTCAGCCGGAGCAGCACTTCCTCATCAGTCGCCTCGCCGCCCGCCAGGTAGATCTGATTGCGCACGCGCGCGAAGCTGCCCTCGACGTTCAGGCTGAAGCCGCGGAACAGCCGGACGTCGGCGTCGGTGAACAGGTCGATGCTGTACTTCGACCCGTCGTGCAGGTAGGCGGAATACGCGGCCGACGTGCGCCAGGTGCCCCACGGTTGCCGCAGCGCGACGATGGCGGCAAGACGATGGTCGCCGAGCGTCTCCTCGTCCTTCCCGAACAGCGTGGTGTCGTAGTAATCGACCTTGGCGACGCCCACCGAATACTGAATGACGAACGACCGGCGCGTGGAGTCTGAATAGGGGTAGAAGTCGTATTCGACGCCCGTCGCCAGGCGCGCGTCGCGGCGTTCGTTGGTCTGCGTGCTGGACCGCACATCGCCGTGCACGAGTCCGGCCCAATGTGCCTCGCCGATGCTCTTGACGATCGTGCCAGAGGCGTTCCAGGATTCCGTCGCGCTTTCGAGCTTCCGGCCGTCGCTCAGGGTGTACTCGCCGTTGTTGAAGTCCCCGTTCGCGTTGAAGCCGAACTTCCAGCGCTCGGTGGTGCGATTGGCCGACAGGTTGGCGCGGATGCGCCGCGTCTTCTGCCGCTCCTCGCCATTGAGTTCCGTGCTCGCACCGACGCGGAAGATCCAGAAGTTCCACCGATCGGCCGTGGGCTGGCCCGTCGGCGCGGCTCCGCTCGGGCTCGCGTAGCCGAGCGAGAATCGATCGGCCTGTGGCGTCCGCAACAGGAACGGCGTCAGGCCCAGGGAGAACGTGCGCGACACGCCGCGGCGGCGTTCGTCCTCCGTGTCCGACCCGCTGCTCGAATAGATCAACCGCTGACGGATATCCGAGAATCGCCCGAGGCCCAGAAAGTCGAACGTGTACTCACGGCCGCCTGTGGCCGTATTCTGCGTGCTGACGAGCACATGCACGTCGGCGTCGCTCTTGTCGCGGACGTAGTTGATGAACGTGATGTCTTGCCGGAGGTTGTTGAAGTCGCACTGACTGCAATCGAGGAACACCCGCAGCACCTGGTTCGCCGGCGCTTGGCTGGTGTCGGCGCCCAACACCGGCGGCCCCTGGGCCCACGCGGGCAGGGCGGTGATGACGGCCACGAGGGCGATGGCGAATCTGATCAATGGGTGTCCACACCGACAGTGAAATCGACGTCGCCGGAAGTATATACGGCGAGAGGGGCGTGTGTTCTACGATCTCGAATCGAGTTCGTCCCATCGCGCGTAGGCTCTGTCGAGCCCGACGCGCACGCCCTCGACGCGCTTGAGGGCCGTCGCGATCGCCTCCGCGCCTTCCTTGTAGAACTCAGGCCCTTCGACGCGCGCCTGCAGGTCGCGCTGTTCGCGCTCGAGCGCGGCGATTCGGTCCGGCAACGCCTGATGCTCGCGCCGTTCGTTGAAGGAGAGCTTCGCCGTTCGCGCCGGCTTGGGTTTCCGCGCGACGGGCCCGCTCGGCGCCTCTTTTGTTGGCGCCTCCGGCGGCGACGGCGGCGCCGCCGACCGCTTCCGCGCCCAGTCCTCGTATCCACCCACGTGCTCCCGAACGACCCCGCCGCCCTCGAACACCAGGGTGCTCGTGACGACGTTGTCCAGAAAGCGGCGGTCGTGGCTGACGACCAGCAGCGTCCCCGGGTAGTCCACGAGTTGCGCCTCGACGATCTCGAGCGTCTCGATGTCCAAGTCGTTCGTCGGCTCGTCGAGCACCAGCACGTTGGCCGGTTGCGTGAGCAGCCGGGCCAGCAGCAGCCGGTTGCGCTCGCCGCCGGAGAGCGTCTTCACCAGCGACCGCGCCCGCTCGGGCGGAAACAGGAAGTCCTCGAGGTATCCGTACACGTGCCGCGGCACGCCGCCGACCGTGACCGTGTCGTTGCCGCCGCCGATGGGATCCACCACCGTGCGTTCCGGGTCGAGCTGTTCGCGTTGTTGATCGAAGTACGCGATCTGCACGTTCGTGCCGCGCCGCACCTCGCCTGAATCCGGCGCCAGTTCCCCGACCAGCATCCGCAGCAGCGTCGTCTTGCCCGCGCCATTCGGCCCGATGAGGCCGATGCGATCCTTGCGCATGATGCGCACGGACAGGTCGCGGACGACGGCCGTGCCGCCGTACGTCTTGCTGATGTGCTCGGCCTCGAAGACCATCTGGCCCGTGCGCTCGCCCGCGTCGATCTGCACGCGCACCGCGCCCGGCTGGTCCCGTCGCGCCCGGCGCTCCTCGCGCATGGCCATCAGCGCGCGGACCCGGCCTTCGTCGCGCGTCCGGCGCGCTTTCACGCCGCGGCGCAGCCACACTTCTTCGATCGCCATCTTCTTATCGAACGCCGCCCGCGCCACTTCTTCGTTGGCCAGCCACGCGTCCTTCTTGGCGACGAAGGTGGGGTAGTCGCCCGGCCACGACGTCAGCCGCCCGCGATCGAGCTCCACGATGCGCGTGGCGACGCGCTCGAGGAACGCGCGGTCGTGGGTCACGACGACAACGGCGCCGGCGTAGTCGGTCAGAAATACCTCGAGCCACTCGATGGCCTCGATGTCGAGGTGGTTGGTCGGCTCGTCGAGCAGAAGGAGGGACGGGACGGCGACCAGAGCGCGCGCGAGCAGGACGCGCCGCCGCCAGCCGCCCGAGAGGGTCCGGACCATGACGTCGGCGGACAGCCCTAAGTGTGACAGCACAGTCTCAACGCGCTGTTCGACGCTCCAGCCATCGTGCTTTTCGAGCTCGTGCTGCAATTCTCCGAGCGCGGCCAGTCGCGCCGGTGTGGCGTCCTCGGCGACCGCGACCGCCGCGTGGTGATACGCCTGGACCAGGTCCCTCAGCTCGCCCAGGCCGTCGGCGACGGCGTCGAACACCGTGCCGGGCGAATCGAGCGGCACGTCCTGGACGAGCCGGGCCGAGGTCGCGCCCGGTTGCCGCCAGACCGTGCCGGCGTCCGGCGTGAGTTCGCCGGCGAGCACGCGGAGCAGCGTGGACTTGCCGCTGCCGTTGCGCCCGATGATCGCAATCCGCTCGCCCGCCTCCACCTGCAGCCCGGCGTCGTCCAGGAGCGGCACGTGGCCGAAGGCGGTCGTGACGTGGTCGAGTGAAATAATGGGCACGTGCTCGAATCCTAATGCGATTCCGGGTCGGCCAGCAGATGGAGGCGAACGCTGGTCGTGCCAGCCGACCAACGTCGGTCGATTGTGGCGGCGCAGGTAGCAAAACCTGCCATGTGCGGCGGCGCCGGCCATTGCATTTCCTGCAACCCTTGATGGCTGGGCATCCCGCAAGGTGTTGAGCCGACTGGATCGGGGTGTCAGGCACGGCGCTTGCGCCAGCGTACCTGGTGCGCGCCGCGTCGCTGGCCTATCGTCCCCGGCAACCGAACCGTGAGGTCCTGCATCAGCTGGTGTGCGACCACTTCGAGACGCTACGCGCGCGCGTCGCCGATCGGCGGGAGGGACAGGGCCTGCCGACGTTTGTCGATCGCGCGTTCCGGGAGTTCCTCACGTGTGGCAGTCTCGCCGGCGGGTTTGCGCGGTTCCGGTGCCGCGCCTGCGGCCTGGATCGCCTGGTGGCCTTCTCGTGCAGAGGCCCCGGGTTCTGTCCGAGTTGCGGCGGCCGGCGGATGACGGAGCGCGCCGCCCACCTGGCGGACCACGTGTTCCCGCGGGTGCCGGTGCGGCAATGGGTCCTCACGCTGCCGCCGCGGCTGCGGTACCTCCTGGCGTTCGATCACGCCGCATGCCGCGCGGTGACCGCGGCCTTTCTCAGCGCGGTCTTCGCCTGGCTCCGGCGTCGCGCCCGTCGTCAGGGCGTGGCGCGCGGGCGCGCCGGGGCCGTGGTCATCCTCCAGCGGTTCGGCTCGGCGCTGAATTTGAACGTGCACGTGCATGCGATGGTCGTCGACGGCGTCTTCGTCAGCGATGGTGCCGGGGGCGTGCGCTTCCGGCCGCTCGATCGGGCGGGGGCCGGCGACGAGGCGGAGATGGCCGACCTGCTCGCGGCGATTGCGCGACGTATCGCGCGGCGGCTCGCTCGCGTTGGGAGAGAGGAGGCTTTGGGCGTCGATGCGCCGGATCCGTGGGCGGAGGCCGAGCCCGCGCTGGCCAGTCTGGCGGCGGCGTCGGTGCTGGGCGTGGGGGCGACCGGGGCGCGGCGCGGCGTGTCGGTCCGCCGTTGGGGCGCGGCGCGCGATCGGCCCGAGCCGCCGCCGGCCGGCGCCTGGCACGCGCGCCGGCACGGGTTCGATCTGCACGCCGCGCTGGTCGTGCCCGCCCGGGCGCGCGATCGGCTGGAGCGGCTCTGCCGGTATGCGCTGCGCCCGCCGGTGGGGCAGGACCGGCTGCAGGTGATGTCCGACGGGACGGTCGCGCTCGAGTTGCGGCGGCGGTGGGCGGACGGGACGACGCACGTGATCTTCGAGCCGGTGGAACTGCTGGAGCGGCTGGCGGCGCTCGTGCCGCGGCCGCGTGTGAATCTGGTCCTCTATTACGGGGTGCTGGCGCCGCGCGCGACGTGGCGGCGGGCGATCGTGCCGGGCGGATCGCGCGCGGCGTCGGAGACGTCGGACGGATCCGCGGACGGCGCCCGTCGTCGTCCGAATCCGGCGTGGGCCGACCTGATGCGGCGGAGTTTTGGGTTCGACGTGCTGGCGTGCCCGCGCTGCGCCGGCCGGATGACGCTCATCGCGCTCATCCGCTCGCCGGCCGTGGTCGAGCGGATCCTGCGGCATATGGGACTGCCGACCGAGGTGCCGCGGCTGGGACCGTCGCGTGACCCGCCGATCTGGTCTGATGAGCTGAACGACAGAGACGGTTCCTGAAGCCGGCGCGCGGCCGAGGCGCTGAGGGTGTGCTTCTTCCGCATGCGTCCACGTCTCGGACCGGGTCGCCTGCCTCCGGCCCCTCCGATCGGCCCCAATTGAGCTACGATCCGCGCTTCGGGCTCGCGCTCGACGGCCGGTCTCATGCGCCCTGTGTCTGGTAACACCGATTATGTCGCGGCGGAAGACCTTCTAATGCGGGCTATCGTCCCGGTCGGCGAGGTCCGAGTGCATCAGTAGTCTGCTCAGGCATCTTGAGCGTCTGGGCTTTTCAGCGGAAGCCACTGGCACGACACCGGACGACGCCAGTCGAGGCGACCTGCTGCGGCCCCTGGCTGACGCGGCGGCGAATCGTCTGCTGACCCTGCTCGAGTTCGTTGCTGTTGGCAACGCGCTGAAGTTCGCGTCGCGTCCGGCCCTGCCTCTTTCGCTGGCCGTTCGAAAGATTCGTGAACTCATTGAGGACGCATCCGCCGGCACTTCACCGCACGTGGACCTGAGGATTGAACTCATCCTCGCCCGGATCGAGGCGGCCGGCAGGAATTCGCCGAAGGCCACCGAAGCAGAGATCGCCGCGCGCTTTGAACTCGATTCCCATGAGCTCTGGCAACTGCTCACCGCAGAGATCGGGCTCACCTTCACGAAATGCCAGCGGGTCGTCGTCATGCGCCAAGCGGTTCGGGAGCTGGTGAGCACGAATGAGGACGTGAGGCAGATCGCCTTTCGTCTTGGCTACAAGGCGGCGTCCAACTTCGATCGTGATTTCGACCATATCTTCGGCGTCACGCCGACCGAGTTCAGGCGTCTCCAGTAGGGCATCCGGCTGATAAGGATTCTGATAAGGAAGGCGATAAGGAACACGGCAAGGAATACCGGTTGCCCGGCCGTCTCGGGTCGGCTCATCCTGGGAAGCCATGATGGGATTCTCGATCCGGGCTGCTTGCCACGCCGGTCGCGCGATCGGTCGTCTTCTCGCCACCAGCATTATCATCCTTGCCTGTGCGGTGACTGCGCCCCTGGCGCAGGGGCCGCCCGGCCCCGATCCCGTCTACGACGCACAAGGCTTCCAGCCGAACCGCGACTACTACTCACCGCTGCCTTTCGAGCACATCCCCCTGTGCCAATAATGCGTGAGACAACCTCCCGAGGAAGATTAGTGTAGGGGTGGGGAGGGTTCGATGAATGAATCGTATGCCTGCAGCCGTAGAGATGGACGTGGCCGAGGGGGCGGAGGCGGAGGGAGCCCGGAGGGCGACCGCAGCCTTCGTCCCCTCGGCCACGTCACGCGCGACCGCCCCCGATCCTGAAGTGCCGGCGAAGGTTCAGCGCCGACAGTTCACCGCCGAGTACCGGCGTCGCATCCTCAAGGAGGCCGACGCGTGTAGGAAGCACGGCGCGTTGGGCGCCCTGTTGCGCCGCGAGGGTTTGTACAGTTCGCACTTGGCAAACTGGCGGCGGCAGCGCGAGCAGGGCGAGCTCGTCGCCGGGCGCGCGCGCAAACGCGGCCCGGTGCCGAAGGTGATCGACCCCCGGGTCAAACCACTCGAAGTCGAGAATCGTCGACTGCAGCGCAAGCTGGCGCGGGCGGAGACGATCATCACGCTCCAAAAAAAAGTTGCCGAGATCCTGGGGATCCCCCTGAAACCCCTCGACATCGACGAGACCGACTGATGGTCGCCCTCGAAGCGGTGACCACGACCGGCGAGACCGCGGCGCTCTGTCAGAGCGTCGGCCTCGCGCGCGCGACGCTCTATCGGCGTCGACAGCCCACCCGGCCGTCGACGCCGACCGTCCGCGCCGCCTCGTCGCGCGCGCTGGTCCCCGCCGAACGCCAGGCCGTGCTCGATGTGTTGCACAGCGAGCGGTTCGTCGATCAATCGCCCGCCGAAGTCCAGGCCACGCTGCTCGAGGAGCAGACCTATCTCTGCTCGACGCGCACGATGTATCGCATCCTCGACGCCGCGCAGGAAATCCGTGAGCGGCGGAATCAGGCGCGACATCCGGCGTACGCCAAGCCGGAGCTCGTGGCGACGGCGCCGAATCAGATTTGGTCCTGGGACATCACCAAACTGAAGGGGCCGATCCCCTACCTCTATTACTCGTTGTACGTGATCCTCGATCTGTTCAGCCGCTACGTCGTGGGCTGGATGGTCGCCACGCACGAGAACGCGCGTCTGGCCCAGCGCCTGATCGAAGCGACGTGCCGCAAACAGCGCATCGGCCCACACCAGATCACGATCCATGCCGACCGCGGCGCCCCGATGCGCAGCAAACTGCTCGTCGACCTGTACGCGGACCTCTGCATCGGCGTGAGCCACTCGCGGCCTCGGGTGAGCAACGACAATCCGTTTTCCGAAGCGCAATTCCGGACGTTCAAATACCGGCCGGAGTTTCCGGATCGGTTCGGCTCGATCGAACACGGCCGCCGCGTGAGCCGCGACCTCTTCGCGTGGTACAACGACGCGCACCATCACAGCGGCCTGACCTATCTCACGCCGGCCGACGTCCACTATGGCCGCGCCGCCACGATCCTCGAGGGCCGTCATCAGACGCGCCTGGCCGCGTACCTCGCGCATCCCGAGCGCTTCGTGCAGGGGCCACCACGTCTCGAACGCCTGCCGCACGCGGTGTGGATCAATCCGCCGGCGAAATCGACTGGCCAGGATGCGCCAGGAACGACGACCGTGACCCCCGACGACCCGCAGCATGGGGGGATTTCCGGGCCACAACTCATCATCAGCGCTCCGGCGATCTCGACGATCAACTCGATGGAGTTGCTACAGTAAATGCTGAATCAGGTTGTCTCAAAGACGTTGACACGGCCCGCTTGGCGCCGGCAGGAACAGGCTGACGGACGGAGCAAGCCTGGCTCCAAGAGCGGTGAGGTCGGGACCAATCGTCTGCTCTCCCGCCTGCGCCACCTGTTCTTCTGGGCGATCGCCGAGGGACACCTGGAAACGACGCACAGGGGGATTCGAACCCCCACGCTCTTACGG
>JANOGJ010000502.1:0-2288 GCA_031405995.1 Acidobacteriota bacterium | reverse complement strand
CGTGCCCGTCTGCGCCGCGTACAGGATCCGGACGTCGCGACGGCTCTTGCTGACCGGCGAATTGGCCTCCGTCGCCTCCTCGATAAACCGGTTCAACTCCGACGTCGGCACCCGCTTCCGACGCGCCTGCGCCACCCGATCGACCGTCTCGAGCAGCCTGGGCGTGTGAACGCCCGTGAGAGCCGAAAGGTGAATGAGCGGCTCGTACTCCACGAATTTCATCTGGAACCGAAGCTTGTCGTCGAACGTCTCGACGAACTCCTGCCCCTGCCCGCGCACCAGGTCCCACTTGTTGACGGCGATGACGATGCCGCAGCCGGCTTCCTCGTCCTCTCCCGCAATGGCGGCTTCCCGGTCCCCGGCGCCCTCGATCGCGTCCACGACAAGCACGACGACGTCGGCCCGTTCCATCGCCCGGCGCGCCAGAACCACGCTCACCTGCTCGACCGGCCCCTGATCCCCATGACCCACGCGGCCCGGTTTGCGCATCCCGGCCGTGTCCACAATCCGGAACCGCTTCTTGTGCCACTGCAGCAGCACGTCAATGCTGTCGCGCGTCGTGCCTGGCATCTCGCTGACGAGCACGCGCTCCTCGCGCAGCAGCCGGTTCACGAGCGACGACTTGCCGACGTTGGGCCTCCCGACGATCGCCACCGCGATCTCGGGATCTTCCTCCTCGGCCTTCTTCTCGGCCTCGACCTCGGCGTCGGTGCGCGCGCTTTCCGGGCCCGCCGGCAGCCGCGCGACCACCTCGTCCAGGAGGTCCGCGACGCCATCGCCGTGCTCGGCGGCGATCTCGATGACCGGCTCGAGTCCAAGCTGATGGAACTCGAGCGCCCGGCTGCGCGCTCGCTTGTCATCCGTCTTGTTGACCGCCACGACGACCGGCACACCCAAGGCATGGACGTGCTTCGCGATGGTCTCGTCACCCGGGACCAGCCCCTCCCGGCCGTCCACGACGAAGATGACGACGTCCGCGTCGAGGATGGCCTTCAGCCCGTGCTTCACGACGAGGTCATGAAGCGGGTCCGTGGTGGACCCAAACAGGCCGCCGGTGTCGATCAGCCTGAAGTCCCGGCGACGCCAGTTCGCGGGCGCCTCGAGGGCGTCCCGGGTCGTCCCGGCGATGGGGGCGACGATGGACCGCCGGGTGCCCGTAATGCGGTTGAAGAGCGTGGACTTGCCCACATTCGGACGGCCCACCACGACAACGGCGGGGCCGGTGCCCAACCTCGTCATGGACGGGGGTTCCGATCGGTTAGGCTGATACTTGACACCGTAAGTCCATTATTTTATCGTCACTTGCCGGAAATCGAGTGCCGCTAAGTCATGGTTAAAGTTGACATCGTCAACGAGGTTTCCCGCCTGGCGTCGATCACCAAGGTCAAGGCCGAAGTGGCCGTGGACGCGGTGTTCGAGGCCATGCGGGCCTCGATGATGCGCGGCGAGCGCATCGAACTCCGGGGTTTCGGCGTGTTCCAGGTCAAGCCCCGGAAGCGCGGGATCGGCCGCAACCCGCGGACGGGCAAGGAAGTGCGCATCCCGCCGGGACGCACGATCCGGTTCAAGCCGGGCAAGGAACTGCAGAATATCGGCGGCCAGCCAGGGTGAGCACGGAATTCTCCTGGGACGCGGCCCCGCCGGCGCCCCCGAAGTTCCAGCACAAGTACGGCCGGCACATCGTCCTCTTCCTGCTGACGATGGTGACGATGTCGTTCGCCCAGGCGTTCCTGTTCCTGTGGTCGGCTATCGGCAGCGACGTCAGCCCGTTTGCCGCCTTCACGCTCGACGTGTTTCTAGATGGCCTCTGGTACGCGATCCCGATGCTCACGATCCTGGGCGCGCACGAGTTCGGGCACTACGCCTACTGCCGGAAGCACAAGGTGGATGCGACGCTGCCCTACTTCCTGCCGGCGCCGCTCCCCTTCACGGGGACGCTGGGCGCGGTCATCCGCATCAAGGAAGCGTTTCCGTCCAAGCGGGCGCTGTTCGACATCGGCATCGCGGGCCCCATCGCCGGGTTCATCATGCTCCTGCCGTTTCTCGTCGCGGGGGTGATGCTGTCCACGGTGCAGCCGATCCCGGAGGCGTCGATCTATTTCGGCGAGCGGGGGACGCTCCGTCGAACATGAGGTATCGGTCACCTCGGCGACGTGCATCCTGAAAGCGCTCGATCCGACCCGCTACGACGTCTCGCTCGTCGCCATCGATCATTCGGGACGTTGGCACCTGGGCTCTCCCGCGCTCCCGCCCGAGGCCGCCGCGAGCGGCGAGGAGGTGACCCTCCC
>JANOGJ010000482.1:0-5534 GCA_031405995.1 Acidobacteriota bacterium | reverse complement strand
CGACCGGGCGATTGAGGACTGGCACTGGATTATCGTCGGCGGCGGCTCGGTGGCGGCGACCTTCGTGTCGATGCTCCTGGTCACGGCGATGCTCTTGTTCGGCCCCGCGCCGAAGCAGCAGGATTCACTCGCCGGGCTGATGTCGAGCCTCGAGACGCATCCGGGCACGCTGTTCGTCGAGGTCGGCGATAGCCGAGACGCGCGGTTGATGCAGGTCGACACCGGCGCGGCCAGCGTGCGGGTCATGCCCGCGATGCTCGGCATCTCGGAACGGGACCTGGTCAGCGCATTCACCAACGCGGTGGTCTCGAAGCGGGGAGGCCTGGTGGACTTCGCCTCGATGTCCGCGAACGACCGGCGGAACCTCGAACTCGCGCTGGCGTGGATCAGCGGATTCCGCGCCGCTCCGTCGGCGGCCAGCACGACCGGGCAGCTGAACGTCCTCCGTATCAGGCTGATCGCCACCACGGGCGTCAGCGCTCCGCCGCTCGACCAATAGCAAACCCGGTTATCGCCCCGCCTGCGTCGTGACGTTCTGCAGCAGATCGGTCGCGCGGATCATGAGCCGGCCGGCGTCCGCTTCGGTGGCGAGCGGAATCTCGTAGCGCTCGTCCGGGGAGTCGGCGAGGCCGTCGGCCGGATACACCAACTGCCACGGACCGCTGCCGAGCGAGTACTCCAGCTTCTGGATCGGACTCTGCGCGTCGCGCACGCGCACCACGGCGCGCACGCCGCCGGCTTGCCGCACGATCTCCACTGTCACCGTCGGCGGCGTGTTGTCGACCTCGACCGGATCGGTTTCCCGGTCGGCGGCGAGCGCGCGATCCGCGGCATTCGAGGGGCTGTCGGTCGCGGTGAGGCGGAGCACATAGCGGCCGTCGGCCACCGTGGCCGTGTCCCAGACAAAGATCGAATCGCTGAGGCCCGTCCGCAGCGTGCGCCACGCCTGCTCGCCCTCGCGCCGGTATTGCAGCGAGTAGGACAGGCGATCGGCGTCGGCGTCCTCGCCCCGCCAGACGATCGTCTGGAGGCCCTTCTGAAACATGCGGCGGCCGGGTGGAGGCGCGGGGGGGCCGGAGTCGCCGGGGGGTCGGCGGGCGTCAGCCGCAGCCTCGTCGAGTCCGGCGATCGCCCCGTCCTCGGTTGAGAAGGGCCGCTGGAACACGACGCCGGGCGGATGCACGGTGATAGAGGCGACGACGGGCCGGCTGTTGCGCGGCAGGTACGCGACGGTGACAGACGTGAGATGCGGCGCCGGAGGCGCGGCCGGGCGCGTGAGCACCGCGCGCCACTGGAGGAACCGCGCGGCCGGGCTCGTGATGGCTTCGCCTTCGCGGCGCGAGTACGGCCCGGCCCAGTCGCTCCACGAGTCGTCGGGCCGCTCGGTGTTGCCCGACCGCGTATAGAGCGCCACCGGACCGGCGCTCTCCCATCGAATCAAGCCCCACGTCGCGACGCTCTTGGAGTCGCGCACACCGGAGACGTACATCGCCGGCGTCTGGTCGCCCGCTCCTGGCGAGAGGACGCGACCGGGGTTGGCGGTGGCGAACGACGCGAGGCGCGCGCCCGCCTTCGGGGCCCCGGCGAACCGCGTGATCTGCTTCGCATCGACGCCCGTGAGCAGCAGGACATCTCGGCTGGGCTCGACGCGGTACAACCGGCCCTCGGGCCCGGTGGCCGTCAGCACACCGCCTTCGTCCGTGACCGCGATGTCGTAGATGACGTCCGCCGTTTCCCACACGGCTTCCCATGTGCCGCTCGGGTCGATGCGGTAGAGCACCGACCGGCGCGACGGGGACGCCGGCGGCGTCGTGGCCGGAGAGGCGGGCGGCTGGGCAATCGCCACCGAGGTCGTTTCGCCCGCGGCCGGCGCCGGATCATCGCCGCGGGCGACCGCCGCGGCATACACCACGCCCGCCTGGCCTGTGGCGATCGCGCGAATTTCCGTCAGGCCCGAGTCGAGCATGACGAACGGGCGATCGTCGGCGGCGAAGCGGTAGAGGCGCCCTGGCGACTCGGTGCCCGCCATCATGCGGCCGCTCGCATCGCCCCGCGAGCGACACCACGTGGGCCGCCGGCGGCCGGTAGACGACCTGACCCGTGCCGTTCGCCTCCACGCGGTAGATGACCGCGGGATTGCCGGCGCCCACCCAGAGGCGTCCGTCCGCGGCGACGGCCAGCGCCCAGATGTACTTCTCCTGCGGATCGAAGAAGGCGCGCGCCGGCTGCGTGCCGTCGATGACATAGACGCGCCCGTCCGGCGACGAGGCGGCGTACACGCGCGAACCGGCGGCGGTCACGGCGAAGATGTTGCTCTCGTCCGCATCGAAGGCCGTCTCCTCGGGCTGTCCGGGCCGGACGCGCAGAAGGCGCCCGTCGCCGCCGGTGCCGGCCCAGAGCGTGCCGTCCGCCGCTTCGGCGAGGCTCCACACCTGCGCCGGGGCCGAGGTGAGCCGCCGCGTCAGCTGCGGCCCGGGGGTCACGACGCCGTCGCGGCTGACGTACACGCCGTCGGACGTGCCGCGCAGGAAATCGGCGGCGGTCGCGACCGTCCAGAACACGGGACCCGAGGCGCGCGCGCTGACGCCGACCAGCGCGACGACGAGGAGGGGAAGGAGTTGACGCAAACGCAGTCGAATCATTTGTTCTGAGGGACCGGCGACGGGGGCTGCGGGCGGAGGGTGATCGTCAACTCGCGCGATCCGCGCACCGCTCGTTCGAGACGACGCTCCCACGCGCCGACGACCGTGCGCGCGACCGGCGCGGACGCCACGGTCTTGTCTTCATCGAGTATCGTGCGCACCGAGGCGGGCAGCGCCGGCAGGGTGTCGCCGCCCACCACCGCGCCGGCGCTCGTCGCGATCAGCCGGACGTAGAGCCGGTTGTTGCGACGCGCGGCGTTCATCTGCGCGACGAGGGCCGGCCAGTTCGACGGCCGCGCGGGTTTCAGCTCGCGCTGCTCGAGGGTTGTGAGAATCGCCGCGTCGCTCACGAGCAAGGTGAGCGGGCCCGCCGCGTGCGCCGGCATCTCGACCGGAATCGAAAGGGTTTCCGTCTCGCCGCGGTAGTGGCGGAGCTGCACGTGCAGCAGGTGTGTCGCGCCGGGCCGGGGCATCGTCGTGTCGAGCCAGGCGCGCTCGATCGTCGCACTTTCCTGGCGCTCGGAGACGCGCAGTTCCACGTCAAGACGCTCGGCGAGCGCCGGGCGGAAGTCGTTCGTGGCCGCGGCGCCGATCGCCGCCGTGACGCCGGCCGCCGCGAGCGGCACGGCCGCGTCACCCGTGAACATGTCGTCGATCGCCACCGTCCCGTTCGCGCCGAAGGACACGGAGCCGGTGGCCTGCACGGTCATCGCGCCGCTCTGGCGCTCGTGGGCGATCAACGAATTGAGGATCGCGACGTACGCGAAGAGGGCCGTCAGATTCTGATCGTGCAGGACGGAGAACCTGAGCGTCCGCTCAGGTGTCCGGTCGGAGGACAACGTGAGCGTCACCTCGAGCTCGCGCGGACCCGCGCCGAGGATGCCGCCGACAGCGGTGGCGCGGTCCTGCGTCATCGTGCCGATGACGGGGCCGAGCGTCGCGACCTTCATCGACGAATCGAGGCTCGGCAGAATCGTGTAGACCCGCGCGCGCGTCATCGAGTACGACGTCGGCCCGAGGTTGAGGAAGGGATGGCCGAACGCATACACGCGGGCGCCGTCGACGTAGGTGACCGTGCCAGTGGCGCCCATCTCGAAGTCGCCCCGGATGAAGCTCATGCCGACGGCGTCACCGCCTCTGAGGGCTGGGAGCGACAGGCCGGGGCGGC
Source organism: Acidobacteriota bacterium (assembly GCA_031405995.1). Classification (GTDB taxonomy): domain Bacteria; phylum Acidobacteriota; class Vicinamibacteria; order Vicinamibacterales; family SCN-69-37; genus JANOGJ01. The sequence goes on along the minus strand of JANOGJ010000482.1, from coordinate 1,724 downwards.
CGGCTGCGGCCGGCGACTGCACGCTGCCGTCGAGCGACAGCGCCTGCCGCAGGTCGCGGTCCACGCTCGGATCGAAGCCGCTCAGCACCATGGCCGCGCCGATCGGCCGGAGCACCGGCCCGAGGTCCGCGAGCGAGGACGGACCCACCACGCGGAAATCGCTTGGGAACCGGCCGAGGGGCGCGACGGCGCGCGACGCGAGACGGCCGAGGGCGGCGTACATCGTCGCCGGGGTCGCGGGCCAGTCGAGCGCCAGATCGCCCGCCGCGCGCGGGCCGGTCAAGTTGACAGCCGCGATCATCTCGCCGATGGGGGTGATGCCGGCGATCGCTTCCTTCGGGAAGGAGCCGAGCTGATAGGACACGGCGCCGACGAGGCGTCCGTTGATGTAGACGGGGCTCCCGCTCATCCCCTGAATGACCCCCGTCCTCGCGAGGGGGCCGCCTTCGAGCCGAGCCAGGATCAGGTCGCGCTGCGGGCCCATGACGTTCCGGAGCACACCGAGGATGTGCGCCTGGAACTCCTCGATGGCATCGCCCGCGAATACGGTTCGTCCTGTCCCGACCATGCCGGGGCGGACGTCATCGATGGGCAGGAACGAGGAGGGCGTCTGCGCTCCGAGCGCGATGACGCCGCTCAACAGGAGCAGGGCGACAACCAGGGCCGGGCCGGGGGACGCGCGCCGCATGCTCGTCGGGAGACTCCTCGGCCCGTTTATAGCACCAATCGTCTGACGTATTGACCGCGGTCCTTGAGAGCCCTCCGCGGGCGATACCCTGCGCCCGACGTGCGACCTCAGCCCACGGAAGTCCCGGCGGCGGCGGACAGCGCTGTCCAAAGAGTCACATCGAGTCACTTGGAGTCATGTCGATCGACCCCAGAGCGCTGGCGCCGCGCCGTTTTTCCAAGAATTCCGCGGAACGCTCTTGCGCGCTGTTTAGACCGAGGTGTAGCGTCTTCGCGATCAACCCCGCGAGGTCCCTATGCCGCGTCCTTCATCGCTCCGAATCCCTCCTGCCCACGGATTCCTCGTGGCCGCCATCGTGCTGGTCGCGCTCGTCCATGGACACGCAGTTCCCTTCCAATCCGGCAACGGGCCCTTTCTGGATCCGGTGGGACTCCAGGCCGACCGCGGCTATTTCTCCGAGCTCCCGTGGGAGCACGTGGACATGGTGAACGGCACCGTGATCCTGAAGTTCACCGACCTGGTGCTACCGGGCAATGCCGGCATGGACTTGCGGTTCGTGCGACAGGCGACGAACGGCGGCTGGCAATTCGGTCTTGAAGGGATTCCGATTCTCGGACCGCAGCAGGACGATCCGCTGGAGTGCTGCGATTATCCAGTCTTCTCCGGCGTGGGCCTCGAGGAGAAGAGTTTCCCGGAAAACGGCCTTATGGGATCGGCGCCGACCTACCTCACCCGTCAGTTCTGGCGCTACACCGCGGCCACGAGCACTCTGGAGTTGCCGAACGGCTGGGTCGGCACGTACGCCGGGCTGCTGCAGGAATTGCACGACACGTTCGGGAACTCGGTCACGTTCACCTATGCGGGCTACGCCCTGACGTCGGTCACGCAGCACCTCGGCAACGGGCAGACGCGGACCGTCACGTACTCGCCCAGCGCCTTGCAGCCCACGACGATGACGTACCAGGATTCCTCGGGCGGGCCGACCCGCACCTGGACGTTCCAGTGGACCGGGCAGCCTCTGCGTCTCACCCAGGTC
>JANOGJ010000475.1:0-2330 GCA_031405995.1 Acidobacteriota bacterium | reverse complement strand
TCGCCGACCTGTTGTTCACGCAGTTCCCCACGCACGACGAGGGCTACAAGTCCAAGGTCAAGGCCGGGATCGTGTCGGCGGCGTCGCTCGCGCGCCTGGCGGCGGAAATCGACCTCGGGCGCTACGTCCTGCTGGGCCGGGGCGAGGAAAAGACGGGCGGGCGGGCGAAGCATGCCATACTGGCGGACAGCTTCGAGGCGTTGATTTCCGCCATTTATCTCGATGGTGGCATCGAGGCGGCCCGAACGTTTATCCTTTCCAAGTTCGAGCCTCTGGTGACCGGCGCGGGCGACCGCGCGGCCGAAGCGACGTTTACGGAGGACTGGAAGTCGGAGCTGCAGGAGTGGCTGCAGGCCGAGGGGTTGGGGCTGCCGCGCTACCGGCTGGCGGCCGCCGAGGGCCCCGACCACCGGAAGCGGTTTGACGTCGAAGTCCTGGTGGGTGGCGCGCCGGCCGGCCGCGCGAACGGGCGGTCGAAGAAGGACGCCGAGCAGCAAGCGGCACGCGCGGCGCTCTCCCGCCTGCGATACAGCGGCGACGGGCTCGACGCGGAGCGGGAACGATCTGAAGGAGAACGAGACATGAGAAACAAGAAGGATCAGGGATTCACGCTCATCGAACTGCTGATCGTCGTGGCGATCATCAGCATCATCGCGGCGATTGCCGTCCCCGGCCTGCTGAGCGCCCGGATGACCGGCAACGAGACGTCCGCCATTTCGTCGCTGCGCACGACGCATGCGGCGCAGCTGCTGTACTCGACGGCGTGCGGCAACGGCGGCTACGCGCCGACGTTCATCGTGCTCGGCACGCCGCCGCCCGGCAGTCAGAATGCGTTCATCAGCGAGGACCTCGGGCGATCGGTCGCGCCCGTGAAGACCGGCTTCAACTTCGCGCTGGCGCCCGGCGCCGGCTCCGCCGCCGGTCCCAACGATTGCAACGGCGCCGCGACGATTACGACCTACCTCGTGACGGCCGTGCCCCAGACGTTCGGCTCGAGCGGCACGCGGTCGTTTGCGGTGAACACGTCGGGGTCGATCTGGCAGGTCTTTGCGGGCGCGGCGCCGGCCGAGCCGTTCGGGCCGCCGGCAGTGACGATCCAGTAAGGCTGTCCGCCGGGTCTAAAGACCCGGCCTCCATCCCGCGCGAAATGGAGCCCGGGGTCTTCAGACCCCGGGGCCTTCAGTCGATCTCAATAATCCCCGTCCCGCGGTCGCCGTCCGCCGTCGCCAGCGCGGGTTCCGCCGTCCGTTCGCCGATGCGGGCCAGCCGGCTCTCCGCAAACGACTGCACTTCACGCACGACGTCGATGTCGGTCGGCGGCACGGGCCGGCCGTACAGCCGCACGTACAGGCGCAGGAGCGGGTCCTCGAAGGTGTAGCGCTTGCCTTGCGCTGTCACCAGGTCGACATCCTCGAGCCACGACAGGTAATCCTTCGTCGAGCCGGGCGTGCGCCGCAGATGGTGTGAAATCTCCGTCAAGTTGATCGGTTCGCCCTCGGCCAGGATGCCGAGGATGGCCTTGAGCGCGCCGTAACCGCGCGCGCGGTGAAGGCGGAACTCGTAGCTCTCGCGGCATCGCGCCGTGAGGCGGCCGTCGGGCGCGAAGAGCGCCGCCATCGCGGCGACCGGGTCGGGCACCGACCCCATCGACGCCAGCGCCTCGAGCAGGATGTGCACGTAGGCGGCGCGGCCGCCCATGAGCGCGGCGATGGCCGCGGCGAACGGCGTCGCCCAATCCCGCCGGCCGTTGCCGAAGAGGCGCGCGAGCGTCGTGACCTCCGCCACGTCGAGCGGCGGCAGGTGGATGACCTCGAAGCGCGCCGGCGCGTCGCGGAGCAGGCGGTGCGCGCGGGCGGTGAACCGCGAGGCCAGCACGAAGCGCGACGGGCTCGCGGCGAGCTTCGCGACGACCTCGCGCTGCACGTGGCGGAGCCCGGGGAAGCTCTCGAACGTGCGGAGGTCGAGGGCCTCATCGAGGAGGAACGTCGCGGGGCCGCCGGGCGCCTCGGCCGTGTCGAAGAAGGTCATCAGCGCGTCGAAGGCGGCGCGCGGGGACGCGGGCGACGGGGCGGCGGCCGTCCCGGCCGGCCGGACGCGGCTCGCCGCGCGAATCGCCGCGAGACACCGCTCGGGCGTCGTCGCCGCCGCGGCGAGGTCGAGGTACTGGCAGCGATCGGGGCCCGCGAGGCGCTCGACGCGCAGGAGGAGTGACGTGCGGCCGGCGCCGCAGCCGCCGAGCATGACCGGGATGCGCGAGGCCTCGAGCGACAAGAGGACGCGTCGTTCGACGAACGAGCGCCAAGGTCGCGAAGCGTGGTCGATTTCTCGGC
>JANOGJ010000447.1:0-1895 GCA_031405995.1 Acidobacteriota bacterium | reverse complement strand
CCTTCAGGTAATAGGCATCGTAATAGCCGGCGCTGAGCACGTAGGTGCCGAGCACGATACGGCGCTTCACCTCGGGTCCGAACCCCTCGTCACGCGTCCGCTCGTACATCTGCAGCAAGCCATCGTCTTGGTCGAGCTTGGTGCGATGCCCATAGCGCACGCCGTCGTAGCGCGCGAGGTTGGACGAGGCTTCGGCGGTGTTGATCAGGTAATAGACCGGAATGCCGTACGGCGCGTGAGGCAGCTCGATGTCCACCAGCGACGCGCCGCGGGCGGCCAGGACCTGCAACGCGGCCTGGAACGCCGCGAGCACCTCGGCGTCGACACCTTCGCCAAGGAACGCGCGTGGCACGCCGATGCGCAAACCGGAGACGTCGCCCGTCAGGGCGTCGACAAACCCGGGCATCTGCTCCGGAGACGATGTGGCGTCGTGCGAATCGAAGCCGCCGATCACCTGCAACGCCAGCGCCGCATCCGTGGCGGTCTGCGCGAACGGACCGATCTGATCCAGGGACGAGGCGAGGGCCATCAATCCGTAGCGTGAGACACGTCCGTACGTCGGCTTGAGACCGACGATGCCGCACAGTCCGGCTGGCTGCCGGATCGATCCGCCGGTATCCGATCCCAGCGCGAGCGGCACCATGCGGGCGGCCACCGCCGCGGCCGAGCCGCCGCTCGATCCTCCCGGCGTGCGCGTGACGTCCCACGGGTTCTTCGACGGCCCGAGCGCCGAGTTCTCGGTGGACGACCCCATCGCGAATTCGTCGAGGTTGGTCTTGCCGACCATCACCGCGCCGGCGGCTTCGAGCCGCGCCACGACGGTCGCGTCGTACGGCGGGATGAAGCCGCGCAGGATCTTCGACGAGGCCGTGGTCGGCACGCCAGCCGTGCACATATTGTCTTTGATGGCGACCGGCACGCCGTGAAGCGGCCCGGACGGCTTGCCCGACGCGCGCGCGGCGTCGAGCGACCGCGCGCGATCGAGCGCGCGCTCGGCGATCACGGTGTTGAACGCCGCGATCGACGGATCGAGCCGCTTGATGCGGTCCAGCGACTCCTCACACGCCGCGACGGCGGTCGTCGAGCCGTCCCGAGTCTGTTTCGCGAGTTCGATTGCGGTCATGACGCTTGCCCACCGACTGGTCCGCCGTAGCCTTGGCGGAGGTGGAAGCCTTGGCGAAGGCGGATCATCCGATCACACGCGGCACTTTGAAGAGGCCGGCTTCGAGCGCCGCGTCGGGCGCGTTGCCCAGCAGCGCCGCCCGCGACAGCGTCGGCTGCGGCACGTCATCGCGATCCACCGGGCGGTTCAACACCTGCGAGGTCGGTTCGACGCCGGTGGTGTCGAGCGCGCGAATCTGCTCGACGTACGTGAGGATGTCGCCCAACTGGCGCGTAAAGAGCTCGAGCTCCTCGGCCGTGAGCTCGAGGCGCGCGAGCTCCGCGATGCGCTTCACATCCTGCTGGTTGAGGGTCGACACGATCCGAGGATATTAGCAATACAGCCTTTTCGTATTCCTTATTTCGTATTCCTTATTTCGATGAAGTCCGCTTCATCGAGCAGCCAACACTCACCCATGAATCCACTGGATGCGACCTGTGCGCGCAGCGTCGGGATGGCGGTGTCGCGCGGGTAGCGGATCGAGAGGTGATAGAGCACCAGTGTCTTCACGCCGGCGGTCCTGGCGACCTCGAGCGCCTCTTCCGTCGTGGCGTGAATCGGCTCGCGGCGATCCGGCTCGTGGAGGAACGTGGCGTCGTGCACGAGGAGGTCGGCGTCCATGACCAGGGCCGGGTCCAGCGGCATGGCGTCGCCGGAGTGCGCGAACACGATGTGGCTGGCGTCCTCGAGCAGGTCGTCCCGCGTGCCGCCGCGGGCGGCCGCTTCGATGTCG
>JANOGJ010000412.1:0-2657 GCA_031405995.1 Acidobacteriota bacterium | reverse complement strand
GTCCGGGGAGATGTCGGCGGGCATCCTGAACACGGCGCACAACCTCTACTTTTACCTTGACACCATGAGGTCGATTAGGAAGGCTATTGAGTTCGGAACCTTCGAGACATTCAAGAGAGCGTTCCTCGAAACCTATTCCCTCGGCCAACCTGATTACGATGCCTGACCTCCTGACACAACCGCTGGTCATTGCCATGGCCCAACCGCCGGGGCAGGGCAACATCTGGGTGCAGCTCCTCCCGTTCGCCCTCATGCTGCTCATCTTCTATCTCATCGTCCTGATGCCGATGCGGAAGCGGCAGAAGAAGGTTCAGGAGTTCCAGACGTCGCTGAAGGTGGGGGACCGGGTGATTACGACCGGAGGGATCCACGGACTCGTGACCCGGCTCAGTGACGGGTCCGTGCAGGTGCAGATTGCGGATCGCGTGCGCATCGAGATTGCCCGGGCCGGCATCGCCGGCTACCAGGGCCAGGAGCCCGTGGTCCAGGACAAGGACGCGGGAGCCGCGAGCTAGCTATGTACAAGAACCTGCGCTGGAAGATCATCACGATCGTCGGCGTCCTGGCGCTGGCGGTGTGGTCGTTCACGCCGCCGTCGACCCGCATCAAGCTCGGCCTGGACCTCCAGGGCGGCGTGCACATGGTGCTGCGGGTCGAGACGGACGAAGCCATCCAGTCGGAAACGGACACGGCGATCGAGCAACTGCGCGACGCCGTGAAGACGGCGGGCCTGACGGTCGGCGAGCTGAAGTCCACGGGGCTGACGACGTTTGGGGTGAACGGGGTGCCGCCGGCCTCGGAACCGCAGTTCCGGCAGATCGTGGATCAGCAGGTCGGCGGGAGCTTCGATCGCGAGGCGGTCGGCGACGGGTCGCACGTGTTCACGATGCGGGTCAACATCGTCGCACAGCGCCGCGACGAGGCGGTGAAGCAGGCGCTCCAGACGGTGAGCCGGCGTGTGAACGAGCTCGGCGTGTCCGAGCCCATCGTGGTGCCCTACGGCACCTCGAGCGATCGCATCATCGTGCAGCTGCCCGGCGAGAAGGACATGACCCGGGCGAAGAACATCATTCGCCGCGCCGCGAAGCTCGAGATCAAGCTGGTCGAAGGCGGTCCGGCGTCCGACGAGAAGACCCTGCTCGCCTCGCACAACGGCGTCGTCCCCAACGACATGGAGATCGTGACTGGCATGTCGGAGACGCCCGGCGACACGTCCCGCATGCTGTACCTCGTGCGCAAGGCGGCGGCGATCACCGGGAGCGACTTGCGAACCGCCCGCTCGACGCAGGACCAGCTCGGGCTGCCCGCCGTCAGCTTCACGCTCAGCCGGGACGGGGTCACCAAGTTCACGAAGGTGACGGGCGAGAACGTCAACCGGCTGCTCGCGATCATCCTGGACAACGTCGTGGAATCGGCGCCGAGGATCGATGAGCGCATCGCCCAGGCCGAGGCCCGGATCACGGGGTCGTTCACCGTGCAGGAGGCGTCGGACCTGGCGCTGGTGCTGCGGTCGGGCGCGCTGCCCGCCTCCCTCACCACGCTCGAGTCGCGCGAGGTTGGGCCGTCACTGGGCCGGGACTCGATCCGGGCGGGCATCCTGGCATCGATCGTCGGCCTCGTCTTCGTCGCGCTGTTCATGCTGACGTACTACAAGCTCTCCGGCATCAACGCCGTTCTGTCGGTGGCGATGAACCTCGTCATCCTCATGGGGTTCATGGCGTACATCGAGTCGGTGATGACGCTGCCCGGGATCGCCGGCTTCATCCTGACGATCGGCATCGGCGTCGACTCGAACGTGCTCATTTTCGAGCGCATTCGCGAGGAGCTCGCCACCAACAAGGGGGCGCGGCAGGCCGTCGCGGCCGGCTTCGACCGCGTGTTCCTGACCATTTTGGACACCCACATCGCGTCGCTGATTTCGGCGGCGTTCCTCTTCCAGTTCGGCACCGGCCCTAACCGCGGCTTAGCGACGACGCTGTTCTTCGGGCTGGTGGCCAACGTCTTCACCGCGGTGTTCGTGTCGCGGACGATCTTCGAGTTCAACCTGTCGAGGAAGCCGTCGGGCTCGGCGCAACTGAGCATCTGACGGCCGGAGTCTGACAACGCGCCATGCGCATTTTCGCGAATCCTAATTACAACTTCATCCGGTGGCGGTGGCACGCCCTCGCGCTGTCGCTCGCGATCGTCGTGACCGGCGCGGTGACAATCGCGCAGCGCCGCGGGCTGGCGCTCGGCATCGACTTCACGGGCGGCACCGTCATGGTGCTGCAGTTCTCGCAGTCGACGAGCGAGGAGCCGGTCCGCCGCGCCCTCGAGAGCGTGTCCAAGGAGTCGGTCGTCCAGCAGTTCGGCGCGGCCAGCGACAACCGGATCTTGATCCGGCTGCCGCAAATGACGTCGGCCGAGCAGGGCGCCGGACTCGAGGCCGACGCCAATCGGGTCCAGGAGGCGCTCAAAGCCGCCAACATCGGCAGCTTCGAGGTGGTCAACAAGGAGATCGTCGGCCCCGTGATGGGCCGCGACCTGCAGTTGAAGGGGATCTACGCCACGGTGCTGTCGCTCCTCGGCATCATGGCCTACATCGCGTTCCGCTTCCGGTTGAGCTTCGGCGTCGGCGCGATCGTGGCCAGCGTCCACGATATCCTCGTGACGCTGTC
>JANOGJ010000392.1:0-3567 GCA_031405995.1 Acidobacteriota bacterium | reverse complement strand
GGTGCCGACGACCACGATTACGATTACGGCATCGGGCGCCTCACCCAAGAACGTGGTGATCGACCTGGGCCAGCGCGTGCTGTTTGTGAACAACGACGGCCGGTCGCACAACATGACGTCCGATCCACATCCGGATCACATGGACTGCCCGGAGATTAATCAGGTCGGCTTCCTGGCGTCGGGCCAGAGCCGCGAAAGCGGCAACCTGATCGTCGCGCGGGTGTGCGGATTCCACGACCACGACATCCCGGGGTCGACCGGCCTCCAGGGCTCGATCACGATCCGCTGACATCCAGGTCGACCACCGCCGGCGCGGGTCTCGCGACGAATCCCGCGACGTCGGCGACCGCCGGGACGGCCGCGAGATACTCCGACCGCCACCGCGCGGCGAAGGCCTCGGCGTCGTCGGCCGGTGTGAGCGCCCAGACACTACCGCCAAACCCCGCGCCGAAACTGGTCGCCGCGAACGCGCCTTGCTCGCGTGCCGTCCGCGCCAGCGCGATCGTCTCGGGAATCTGGTTGCCGAGCAGGGCGTCCGCGTCGCGCTGCGAGTCGGCGGACAGTTCGCCGAGCGCACCGGCGTCGGCGCGGCCGAAGGCGTCGACCGCGCGCGGGATCCGTCCGTCCTCGCCGATGAAGTGCGCGAGTCGCCGCTCGAGCTCCACGGCGCTGAACTCGCTTGGCTGCGCCGCGGCCGCGAGCGCGCGCAGCTCGTCCGACGCGCCCGGTCTCCCCAGGAGGCCCGCCAGCGTCTCGGGTGGACCGCCCGAGGCGCGCGGCCAGAGCTCGACGAGCGCGCGGATGCCGAGCGACGCGCGGTTGTACTTGAGGCGCGCGCTGCCGGCCTTGTCCGCCTCGATCCCGCTGGCCATCACGACGAACCGCCAGGCGTCGGGCATCCGCTCGTCACCGACCAGGCGAACCGGCACGTACGCAAAGGCCCTGACGTGATTCGCGCGGCTCGCCAGGATGGCCGTGTGGTCCTCGCTGCCGCCGTGGGTGCCGACGCCGCCCGTCGTCGCCAGGCCGCTGAACGCCAAGCCGTTCTCCGCCGCGCCGAGGTAGCCGGCCCATTCGAGCGTTGTCGGCAGCGCCGCCCGCCATTCGGGACGCTCCTGGAGCGCCGCGCGGCGCGCCAGCGCGGTCCCGACGCCGACGACCAGCGCCGAGGAGCTGCTGAGACCCGCCGCCCGCGGCAGGTCGCTGGCGAAGACGAGGTCGGCGCCGAGCGACGCGCCGGGAAAATTGTGCGCGAACCGGCGCGCGACCACCGCGACGTAGTTCGCCCAACCCGTGAACGACCGGCCGTCACCTGCCGGCCGCACGTCCATCGTCACATCCCATCGGGCGTCATGCGCGACGAGGAGGCCGTCGTCGCGCGGACCCGCCACGAGTGCGAAGCCGCGCGGCACGGCGGCGACGAGCGAGCGGCCGCCCGCATAGTCGGTGTGTTTGCCGAACACCTCGATGCGGCCGGGCACGAACCAGCCCCAGGCCGGCGGCCGGTTCGTCGTGTGCACGAACGCCGCGACCGCGCGATCGACGAGCGCCAGGCGCGACGCGACGTCGGCCGCGTCGAATCCAGCCTGGGCCAGCCGATCGGAGGCTCGCTCGCGCGCGATCACCGCGCCCACAGGCGCCGCAGGACCTGCTGAAGCAGGACGCTGCTCGCCACGAGCACGACCAGACACACGACCGCCCACCCCGTGTGACCCATCAGCCAGTGCCCCATGCCGAAGAGCGCGGAGTAGACGCACAGGCAGCCGCCAAGCACGCCGGTGAAGGCCAGTGAGAGGTCGCCCTTGGGCGCGAGATTGCCGCATTCACGCCGGGTGACCGCCCAGCCCGGCCCGGGCGGCTGCACGGCGCGGTAGAACGACTGGAGCACGGCGCGGTCTGTCGGCGGCGTGAGCCACGTGACGGCCAGCCAGACGACGGTCGTGATCGCGACGGTGGCGATGAGCGAGGTCGTCGCCGGAATCGTCCACCCCTGCCGCCCGGCGATCACGAGGCCGGCGGCCAGGACGAACGAGCTCGCCATCGCGGCGATCTCGCTCCACGCGTTGATGCGCCACCAGAACCAGCGCAGGAGGTACAGCAGGCCGGTGCCGGCGCCAATCGACAACAACAGCTCGAAGCTGGCGCGCGCGGTTTCGAGCACCATCGTGAAGAGGGCCGCGGCGGCCATCAACAGCGCCATCACGAGCCGGCCGACCATCACATAGTGGCGCTCGGTCTCGCCCGGCTTCAGGAACCGGCGATACATGTCATGCACCAGATACGACGTCCCCCAATTGAGGTGCGTGGACATCGTCGAGAAATACGCCGCCAGCAGGCCGGCCACCATAAGACCAAGCACGCCGGCCGGCAGGAACGTCAGCATCGCGGAGTACGCCATGTCGTGGCCGAGCAGCTTGGGATCCACGTGCGGCAGGCGGCGCGCGATGTCGGAGACCTCAGGGAAGACCAGCATCGACGCGAGCGCGACGATGATCCACGGCCACGGCCGCATCGCGTAGTGCGCGAGGTTGAAGAAGAGCGTGCCCGCGACCGCGTCGCGCTCGGAACGCGCGGCGAGCATCCGCTGCGCGATGTAGCTGCCGCCGCCGGGCTCCGCGCCCGGATACCACGTCGCCCACCACTGCACGGTAATCGGCACGATGAACACGGCCGTGGCCGTCGACCAGTCACTCCAATCCGGGAGGAGCCCGAGCACCTTCGGGTCAATCTTCGCGAACAAGCCGTCGAGCCCGCCGACTTCGGGACGCTGGAGCGCGTACACCGCCGCCGCGATCGACCCGCCCATCGCGATGCCGAACTGGATGAAGTCCGTGACGAGCACGCCCCACAAGCCCGAGGTCGCGGCAAAGGCGACGTTGAGCACGCTGCACCAGAGGAGCGTCTGCGCCATGGGCCAGCCGAGCAGCGCGTTGGCGATCTTCGCCGCCGCGAGGTTCACGGTGGCCATGATGATCATATTGAAGAAGAAGCCGAGGTAGACCGCGCGGAATCCGCGCACCCAGGGCGCGGCGCGGCCCGAGTACCGCATCTCGTAGAACTCGAGGTCCGTCAGCACGCCGAGCCGCCGCCAGAGGGTGGCGTAGAAGAACACCGTCGTCATGCCGGTCAGGAGAAACGCCCACCAGACCCAGTTGGCGGCGATGCCGCCTTCGCGGACCAGATTGGTGACGAGATTGGGCGTATCGGTGCTGAACGTCGTCGCGACCATCGACACGCCGATGAGCCACCACGGCGCCGCGCGCCCTGACGTGAAGAACTCGGCCGTGCTCGACCCGGCCCGGCGCGCGAGCAGCACCGCGGGGAGAAACGAAATCGCGATCGAGACGACGACGATGACCCAGTCGAGAGTGGTGAGTTGCATGCCGCCTCTACATGTGGACGATCTCGAGCCGCGGGAACGACCGCCAGGCCCCGCGCGTGAAGTCGGGGATGTCGATGGGCCGCCCGCGACGCGCGACCGACTGCGCGCTCGCATCGACCACCGACGAGAGTGCCGCCGCGTCGTAGACGTTCATGTCCGTCGGGAGGCCTTCCGAAGGCCTCCCG
>JANOGJ010000384.1:0-3332 GCA_031405995.1 Acidobacteriota bacterium | reverse complement strand
CGCCCGCAGCTTATCGGCGGGCGTTAGACTTCAAGATAGCTATGGATCAGCCGACCTGCTGCCAGAAGCCGTCGTGGGTGTCGGAGCTCGATCTCGACCACGCCGGCGGCTTTGAATACATGCTGGGCAAATGCGATCGGTGTGGCGCATATTCGATAAATGTGTTCTGTGTCGGATCGGGCATCACCGGCTTCGAACCCGTCAGCGTGAGCGACGTCGAACGAATGAAATCCATTCCGGCCGGACCTGAGCTCAAGGCCTTCATGCGAACGTGGGGCGAGGAGAACATGTGATCGCCGATCACTCGATCCACCCTCCGCCTACGACGTCATCTCCGTCATAGAACACGACAGCCTGACCCGGCGCGATCGCCATCTGCGCGTCGTCGAACTCGAGTGACGCGCGGTCTGCGCCGGATGGACTGACGACCGCCGGGGCGTCGCGGTGCCGATGACGGATGCGTGCCGTCACGCGGCGCGAGCCTGCCGGCGGATCGCCGTCAATCCAGTTCACGCCCGATGCCTCGAGATGCCGGCCGCCGAGTTCCTCGCGCGGGCCCACCGTCACCTGACGCGCCGACGCATCGAGACGGAGCACGTAGAGCGGCACGCCTTCCGCGAGGCCGAGGCCCTTGCGCTGTCCGACCGTGAGGCGATGCACGCCGCGATGCCGGCCCAGCACTCGACCACCTGAATCGATGATCTCACCGGAGAAATCGTCACCGCCAAGCCGGCGCTCGACGAAGCCGCCGGCATCGCCGTCCGGTACGAAGCAGATCTCGTGGCTGTCCGGCTTGTCGGCGACCGCGAGGTTCAGCCGGTGCGCATGCGCGCGCACCTCCGTCTTGGTGAGGTGCCCGACCGGAAACGCGGCGCGAGCGAGCTGGTCCTGTGTGAGTGAGAACAGAAAATACGACTGGTCCTTGTCGGTGTCGACGCCGCGCTTCAGGCGATACCGCCGGGTGTCCTCGTCGAACGACACGCGCGCGTAGTGCCCCGTACCGACCGTCACCGCGTCGAACGCAGCCGCCTTCTCGACGAGCGTCGCGAACTTCAGATCCGCGTTGCAGTGCACGCACGGAATGGGCGTCCGCCCGGCGGCGTACTGCGCGACGAAGTGATCGACGACGGTCTCCTGGAACCGCGCCTCGAAGTTGACGATGTAGTGCGGAATCCCGATCGCGGCGGCGACCCGCCTGGCATCGTGCAGGTCGTCGATGCTGCAGCACGAGCCAAAAGCTTCCGGAGACGCCCGCTGATCATAGAGCTGCATCGAGAGGCCGATGACCTCGTGGCCCGCCTCGGCGAGTAGGCTCGCCGCGACCGACGAGTCCACGCCGCCCGACATGGCGACGACGACGCGCATGTCAGCGGAGCGCCGCGGCGGTCTGGCCGAGGCGGCGAAGCTTGGCGACGAGGTTCGGCACAATGCCGATCACGAAGTCGACCTCATCGATGGTCGTGCCGGATCCGAGGCTGAATCGCAGCGAGTTCCGCGCGCGGGCGGAGGAGAGCCCCATCGCGCGCAGGACGTGCGAGGGCTCGAGCGAGCCCGAGGAGCAGGCGGATCCCGTCGAAACCGCGACTCCCTCGAGATCGAGCGCGATAAGCAGCGACTCGGCCTCGATGCCCTCAAAGCTGATGTTGCTCGTGTTGGGCACGCGGCGGTCGCGATCGCCGTTGACGAACGCTCCGGTCACGGCCGCGAGGATGCCTGTCTCGAGCCGATCGCGGAGCGCGCCAATCGACGAGGCGGAGTCCGCCAGCTTCGCCTGCGCAAGACGAGCGGCGACGCCGAGGCCGATGAGCGCAGGCACGTTCTCCGTTCCGGCGCGGCGGTTACGCTCCTGCCGTCCGCCGGTCATTTGCGCGGCGAGCCGGACGCCACGGCGGATCCAGAGCGCGCCCGTGCCCTTGGGACCCGCGAACTTGTGCCCGGAGAGCGAGAGCAGATCGACGCCCAGTTGCGTGACCGAGACCGGAATCTTGCCGACCGACTGCACGGCGTCCGTGTGAAACAAGGCGCCGTGCTCGTGCGCCAGCGCCGCGAGTTCAGCGATCGGCTGAATTGTCCCCACCTCGTTGTTGGCGTGCATGACGGAGACCAGGGCGACGCCGTCGCTCAGTCGCGGCTCGAGGGCGGCAGGGGAGAGCACGCCGCGCTCGCCGACGGGCAGCACATCGACCGTCCACCCCTCGCGTTCGAGCGCCTTCAGCGTGGTGAGCACCGCCTCATGTTCGATTCCGGTCGTCACAATCCGTCGGGGCTGGTCGGCCCGCGCGGCGCCAGCGACGCCGCGGAGGGCGAGGTTATTGGCCTCGGTGCCCCCGGAGGTGAAGACGACCGCGCTCGGGTCCGCTTCGATCAGGCGCGCCACATCTGACCGCGCTTCGTCCAGGCCGGCCTTGGCCCGCTGGCCAAACGCGTGCACCGACGACGGGTTGCCAAAGGTCTCGCCGAGCGCCTGAGCGACGGCCTGCACGACCTCCGGCGCCGCCGGGGTGGTGGCGTTGTAATCAAGGTAGATGCGCACGATTCTTCACATCGTAGCACTGGGGTCCCGGCACGCCGGGTCTGAAGACCCGGCCTCCATGTGGGACCCGTCGAATGGGCGTGGACAGATTCTCGGACGGGCCGATATACTGGGTGGCGTCTGACTCCCCGGCAGGCCACGATGGCCCTCGGCTCGCCGACTTCGGGCGCCCATCGGTAGTTTGGAGACCAACCTATGTGGAAGAGAGATGAGGCTGTACGGCCGCCTCAGCCGGCGAGCTCCCCGTCGTCCGCGGCCGTATCCGAGACGTCAACCACCCGCGCCGACGCGTCGCGGCATTCGCATTCGGAGAGGGACATCGTGAACATCGGGAAAAGCGTTGTCATCAAGGGCGAGCTGACCGGCAGCGAGGACCTCACCATCGAGGGCCTGGTCGAAGGCAAGATCGAACTGCGTCAGAACGTGTTGACGATTGGGCCGAATGCGCGCATCAAGGCCCAGGTCTTCGCCAAGACCGTCATCGTCCAGGGTGAGGTCCACGGCAACGTCACGGCCAGCGAGCGTGTCGAAATTCGCGACAGCGGCTCGGTGGACGGCGACTTGTCGGCCCCCCGCGTGGCCATCTCGGATGGCGCGCACTTCCGCGGCAGCAACGACATGCAGAAGGGTCAGCCCGCGGGCCAGACCGCGAAGGCGGAGACACCGGCCAAGGTGGCCGATCACCGTCCCGCGGTGGCGGCCACGCCTCAGTCGCCGACGGTGTCTGTCGCGGCCGCTGGGTCATCGTCCTCCGGCGCACCGGTCCGGTAACGGACCGGGGCGCGCGGCGAGTAGCCCG
>JANOGJ010000375.1:0-2172 GCA_031405995.1 Acidobacteriota bacterium | reverse complement strand
GACGTCGGCGCCGCCTACGCGCTCCAGGCATCCTACGCCGCGTCGGTCGAGGGGAAGGTGGGCGCCGCGTTCATGTCCGCCAAGCGGGCGTTCGACGCGCAGGAGGACGTGATGGCACGCGATCCAGCGCGCACCGACGCTGGACTCGTCGTCGGCGTGTATCGCTACCTCGTGGGCAGCTTCGGCTGGCCCACGCGCATGCTCGCGTACATGGCCGGCTTCGGCGGGGACAAGGCGAAAGGCATCCGCATGCTCGAGGTCGCCGCGTCGCACCCGGCGACGCGCGTGGACGCGCGGACCGCCCTCATCCTGATCCTCAGTCGCGAAGGCCGGCACGCGGAGGTCGAGCGGCTGGCGCGCGAGCTGCAGCAGGAGGCGCCCCGCAATCGACTGCTCATTCTCGAAGAGGGCGCGGCGGCGATCCGCGCGGGACACGGTCGCGAGGCGGAAGCGGCGCTCACCCGCGGCCTGGCGGTGTTCGCGCGGGACAATCGCCCGAAGGTCCCCGGCGAGCGCGCCCTCTGGCTCTACAAGCGGGGGCTCGCGCGGGTGAATCTGAACCATCCCGCCGATGCTTCCGTCGATCTCCTTGAGGCCCTCGGCGCGTCGCCACAGGGCTGGGTGCGGGGTCGGATTCACCTCGAATTGGGCAAGGTCGCGGATCTGGCGAGCAGGCGTCCAGACGCCCTGCAGCACTACCAGACGGCCAGGTCCACGTGCGAAGCGAGCCGGGATCCGCAGTGCGCGAGCGAGGCCGGGCGCCTCATCCGGCGGCCGTTCACGTTTGGCGGGGGTAGACTCCCCATGGAAAACTGATGGCGTCGAAGAAAACCTGGATCTGGATCATCGTCACCGGCCTGGCGGTGTGCGTGATCGCGCTGCTCGCGGTAGCGGCGTTCGGGGTGTACTTCGTCGCCAGCCACATCGACACGAGCCGGACCACGAGCGCGGACGCGGCGCGCCAATTCGACGAGGCCAAAGCCACGTTCAAGGATCAGAAGCCGCTCTACGAGCTGGACCAGCGGGAGCGTCCGCGGATGGTACGTCAGCTGAGCGCGATGCCCACCGCGGCGGCGAAGCCAGAACACCTCATCGTGCTCGCGTGGGATCCAGACGACGAACGGGTCGTCAAGGTGACGCTGCCCTTCTGGATCCTCCGCATGGGCCGGCGCGGGATCAAGATCGACAGCGGTTCCGGGTTCGACCTGGAGCGGCTCGACCTGGACGTGAAGGAACTCGAGCGGGTCGGCCCGCTGCTCCTCTTCGACTACCGCGCGACGGCAGGAGAGCGGGTGCTGGTCTGGACGCGCTAGGGCGATCGGCTGTCATGACGTCCACCGTCGTGGTCTCGCTGACCATGGTGGTGTCGCCACTGTTCGCCCAGCAGAGCCCGACGCCGTCGACTCCGACGATCAAAGCCCTTCGGACGGCCGAGCCACCCGACATCGACGGTGACGTCGAAGACGATGAATGGCCCGCGGCCGCGGCCGTCACGACCTTCGTCCAATTCCAGCCGCGGCGAGGCGAGCCGGCCTCGAAACGCACGCAAGCGTTTGTCATGTACGACGCCGGCCATCTGTACATCGCGTTCCGCTGCTGGGATGACGAGCCGGTCACGGCGCAACGCACGCAGCGCGACGCCGACCTGACCTCCGACGACGCGGTGGCCGTGTTCCTCGACACGTATCTCGACCGGCAGACGGCCTACTACTTTCTGACCAACCCGCTGGGCACGCAGATGGACGGGCGCCTGGCCGAGGACGGCCGGCAGAGCGACGAGACGTGGGACTCTCCCTGGACATCGGCGGCCAAACGGACCGACTACGGCTGGTCAGCCGAGATGGCGATTCCCTTCACGTCGATCAAGTACGCGTCCGGCGCGGGCACGACCTGGGGGATCAACCTTGTCCGCACGAGACCTCGCACGCTCGAATACGACACGTGGGCGTACCCGCTCGACAGCAGGTTCCGGGTGTCCCAGGCGGGGCGGCTGGTGGGCCTGGACCTCGACGCGCCCTCGCGACGCCACCAGGTGATTCCGTACGCGCTGGCGCGCGCCGAGCAGCATGGGCAAACCGATGGACAGGCCGGCCTCGATCTGCGCTACAACCTCACGACCCGGACGGCCGTCTACGGCACGGTCAACCCCGATTTCGCCGTGATCGAGGCCGA
>JANOGJ010000305.1:0-1502 GCA_031405995.1 Acidobacteriota bacterium | reverse complement strand
CTCGTCGGCGAATCCGGATCGGGCAAGACGACCACGGGCCGCTGCCTGCTGCGGCTGGTCGAGCCGACGTCGGGCGAGATCCGGTTTCGCGACATGGACGTCCGCGCGCTCTCTCGGCGGGCGACCTGCGGCGCGCGCGCCGGCATTTCCAAATCGTGTTTCAGGATCCCTACTCGTCGCTCAACCCGCGTATGCGTGTGGGCGCGATCGTCGAAGAGCCGCTCATCATTCACCGCGTGGGCACGCGGGACGAACGGCGGGCCCGAGTCCGGGAACTGTTCGAGCTCGTGGGACTCGACCCCACGCTCGCCACGAAATACCCGCACGAGTTCAGCGGCGGGCAACGCCAGCGCATCGGCCTCGCCCGCGCGCTCGCGCTCGAACCCGCGCTCGTCGTCTGCGACGAGCCGGTGTCGGCGCTCGACGTGTCGGTGCAGGCGCAGGTCGTGAACCTGCTGCTCGACCTGCAGAAACGTCTGTCGCTGACGTACCTCTTTATCGCGCACGATCTCCGACTGGTGCGCCAGATCTGCGACAGGGTGGCGGTCATGTATCGCGGGCGGCTGGTCGAGGTGGCGCCGGCCGAGACGCTGTTCAGCGCGCCGCGGCACCCGTACACGCAGGCGCTGCTGTCCGCGATTCCCCGTCTTCAACCGGGCCAGCGGCTCGAACGGATTCCGTATGATGGAACGGGGTTTCAACCCCTGCCGCTGCGGGAAGTGGCCCCGGGCCATTTCGTGGCGCTCTAGTCCTATGAAGCACACACGAACGCTCCTCACCATCCTGGCCGTGACAATCGGCGCCACGGCCGCGCCCGCCTCTCAGGCGCCCGCCTATGACCTGCTGATTCGCGGCGGCCAGGTGCTCGACGGATCCGGCAACCCGTGGTTCTACGGCGACGTGGCGGTGAAGGACGGGCGAATCGCGGCCGTTGGCACGCTCGCGAACGCCACGGCAGCGAGGACCATCAACGCGACCGGAAAGATCGTGACACCCGGCTTCATCGACCTGCATTCCCACGCCGACGGCGGCCTGGCCTCGATGGACACGCGCCACAGCCCGAACATGGTCGCGCAAGGCATCACGCTGTCGGTCGTGAATCAGGACGGGCGATCGCCGCGCTGGCCGCTTCGCGATCAGAAGGCGCTGTACGAGAAGCAGGGTATCGGCACGAACGTTGCGCTCATGGTCGGCCACGGGACCGTTCGGACGCGCGTGATGGGTCCTCGCGACGACCAATTCGCCACCGACGCCGAGATCCAGGCGATGCAGAAGCTCGTCGACGAGGGCATGGCCGACGGCGCGTTCGGGTTGTCGAGCGGTCTCGAGTACAACCCGGGCCGCTACTCCGAGACCCGCGAGGTCATCGCACTCACCCGCGTCGTCAAGCCGTACGGCGGGTTCTACATCAGCCACGAGCGGAGCGAGGGCGCCGACCCGATGTGGAAGGTGAAATCCGACCCCACGCCGTTCGTGAGCCTGCTCGACGCCGTCCGCGAGAC
>JANOGJ010000264.1:0-3802 GCA_031405995.1 Acidobacteriota bacterium | reverse complement strand
CGGCGAGAGCGCCGAGGTCTCGCAGAATCGATCCGACGATCGCGAGCCGATCGCCAAGCGCCTCGCGGTCGCGGCGGTCGGAGTCATGTTTGGCGAGGGCGGCCGCGGCCTTGAGGCGATCGGTCACCCGGGTGCCGCGGGCGGCGGACACGAGCGCGAACGCGGCGTCACGGTCTTCGTCGAGCTCTCCGCCTTCAGCCGCCAGCGCGCGGCCGACGCTGCCGGCCGAGACGGCGGCGAACGCGCGCGCCGTCGCCGGGGCCACGCCCCCGCGCGCCACCAGGACGCGCCCGACCGCGGCCACGGACAGCGGCCCGAACCGGAGACGCCGGCACCGCGACTGGACCGTCGGCAGCAACGTGTCCGGATAGGCCGTGATCAAGATGAGGGTGACTGACGGCGGCGGTTCTTCCAGGGTCTTCAGCAGCGCGTCCTGCGCTTCCTCGCCCATCTCATCGGCCGGGTCAATGATGAACACGCGCCGCGCGGCCTCGAAGGGGCGGTAGTTGACCGCCTGCAGCACGCGCTCGCGCACGGCGCCGATCTTGATCGAGGCCTCGTCGCCCTTCTCGACGACGACGACGTCGGAGTGGATGCCGCGCGCGATCCGCTGACACGTCGAGCACACCCCGCAGGCGTCGTCGCCCGCGGCCGTCTTCGGGCCCTTGGCCGCGCGCTCGGGACAATTGACCGCCTGCGCGAGGGCGATCGCCACGGCGCGCTTGCCGACGCCGTCCGGACCGGCGAAGATCAGACTCTGCGGCACGCGGCTGCGGCCGACGGCCTGCCGGAGCAGGGCGACGACGGGCACGTGGCCGATGACAGAGGACAGAGGCATGACGGGCAATCGTAGTCGACCGTTGCGCGCTTTTCCTACACGGTGCCATAATCACGTGTTGCCGGTCGGGGCGGTTAGCTCAGTGGTAGAGCACCGGCCTTACACGCCGGCTGTCACAGGTTCAAGTCCTGTACCGCCCATTCATTGCACTGACGATTGTTAGTGAGGCAATGCGGCAATGGGGCAATGGGGCAATGAGGCAATGAGGCAATGCGGTTCGAAGTTCTGAGTTCCAAGTTCTGAGTTCTAAGTTTCCGTAGGTGGGGTCGTAGTTCAGCTGGTTAGAACGCTGGCCTGTCACGCCAGAGGTCGCGAGTTCGAGTCTCGTCGACCCCGCCAATTTTCCTACCCGATCGCCTTCAAGTAAATCGCCTCGAGTCCCGCCGCGCACGCGGCAGGATCGTGGCGCGCGGCCAGAATCGCGCGTCCCTGCGCGATCAACTGACCTCGCTGATCGACTGACGCGTGCAGATCCTGCAACGCCTGGGCGAACGCCTCGGCCGTGTCGGCGACGCGCACGCCGCGGCCATCGTCGACGCCGAGCCCGTCCACCGCGGCCGGCGTGGCGACCACCGGCACGCCCCGCGCCCAGGCTTCGAGAATCCTGATGCGCACGCCGGATCCCATGCGGAGCGGCACGATGAGCACCGAGCCTTCCGCGAACGCGGCCTGGCTGTCGGACGGCGCGTCGTGACGCTCGATGCCGGCTCCGGTCGCTTCCTTGACGGCGCCGAACACGTGGAGCCTCGCCTCGGGAAGGGCCGCCGCGATGGCGGGCCAGATGGAGCGCACGAACCAGACGACCCCGTCCTGATTGGGAAACCAACCGCTCGACACGAGCACGAGCGACGGATCGCCGGCCAGGCGCTCGGCGCCCGCGGGCAACACCGCCGGCATCGGCGCCGGCACGATCTCCACGCGCGCGTCGGGAGCGAGACGCCGCAGCCGCGCCGCGTCCGTCTCCGTCAGCGCCACGGTCACCGAGACGCGCAGCATTGCGCGCGCTTCAAACCGCCGCAGCCGCCCCGCCTCGAACGCGGCGAACGGCCGGAGCGACGGCCGCACCGCCGCGAGGCCGCTCCACAACTCGCTCTCGACGTTCTCCGCCCGGAGCACCACCGGCACATGGCGCGCGAGCGCCGGCTCCGCCTTGGGCAGCGCCTGCAACTGCTGCACGTGCACGACGTCGAACCGGTCATTGGCCAGAAGATCCGCGGCTTCGTCACGCGCGCGGCGCGAGGGCTGCGCGGCGACCGAAAACGGCTGGCCATCGACGAGCGACGCGACCGCCGTGATCGGCAGCGGCCGCCGCCGCTCCGAGACCAAATGCACCCGGAGCCGCCCACAGCCTGGCACCTGGGCCGGCGCCGCCCGCCCCTCGCCCGTCGCGACGAGCGTGATGTCGTGCCCGCGCGCCAGCAGCCCGTCGATCGTGTGCGCCATCAGCACCCGGCCACCGTCGGTCGGCGGCCATGGCGATCGCGACGCGACGAACAGCACTTTCACGATCGGCCGCCGGCTTCCACCGCCTCGACAGCCCCGAGCGCGTCGACGAGGTCCAGAAACCTCGGCGTGACGACCGCCTTGGAGAACTCGGCCTCGGCCGCGCGCCGGCCGCGGTGCCCCATCTCGAGCCGCGCGTCCCGATGCGCGTGGAACCAGCGAATCTCCCGCTCGACCGCGTCGAGATCCTCCGGGGCAACCACGCGGCCGCAGTCGAGCCGGCGGATGACGTCGGCCAGATCGCTCACGAGATCGATCGCGGCGACAAACGGACGTCCACTCGCCATGCACGTGTAGACCTTGCTCGGATGCATGAACTTCGTGAGGCCGGTGCGGCTGGGCGCGAGCAGCACGTCGGCGGCCGCGAGCGAAAACCGCATCTCCTCGCGCGGCTGATACGGTAGAAAGACCACCGACGACAACCCGATCGCGCGCGCGCGCGCCTCGAGCGTCAGTTTTCCGGCGCCGTCTCCGACGAACACCGTGACGACGTCGTCGAGGTCCTTGAGGCGGACGGCGAGGTCCAGATAACGCTCGAGACCCTGCGTCAGCCCCAGGTTGCCCGAGTACATCAGCACGAACCGGTCCGCGAGGCCGTGGCGGCGGCTGAAGGCGTTGTCCTTGGGCGCCGGCACGACGTTCTCGGTGTCCTCCCAGAGCGGGATGACCTTGACGCGATCCGGGTCGGCGCCCAGCTCCACGGCGGTCTGCCCCATCGAGGCCGTCGGCACGACGACCACCGCGGCCGCGCGCAGAACGATCCGGTTGGATCGGGCGACCACGCGCGCGATGAATCCGGCGCGCAGGATCTCCGCCGCCAGCGCCGCCTGCGGGTGCACGTCCCACAGGAGGTAGACCAACGGCGCGCCGCGGAGACGGCTGACCACGGTGGCGACGAGACCTACGAGCGGCGGGTCGGTGCCGGCGATGACGACATCCGGCCGGCGACGGAACAAGCCGGCGACGGCGGCGCTGGCCAGATAGGTGACGTAGTTCGTGATGCGGGCGAGCCGGCGACGGCGGGAAAAGCTGGTCGACCAAACACGAAAGACTGAAGGGGTCGTACCTCCATATGTGGAAAACTCAGGGGACCTGGTCGAGAGTGGCGTCCCCTGAGTTTTCCACAGATGGAGGTACGACCCCGTTGACGCCCGTCCGACGATTGCCGTCACCTCGTGCGCTTCCGCCAGCGCTTCCGCCACGTCGGTGAAGCGCTGCCCGCTTGCCGCGACGTCGGGCGCGAAGTACTGATTGAACAACAACAGTCGCACGTGTCCTGCAGTGTACGCAAAAAACGACGTCGGGACCCCCGACGTCGTTTTTTTTCGATAGGATCCCTGGCATGGAACGCATCGCGTGCCGCACGCGCGACGAGGCTATGGCCCTCTTCGGCAGCGTCGTATACGCCCAGCGCGCCGGCCTCGAACGGGCGATCGCCGTGCACCACCGGCGCGACTCGCG
>JANOGJ010000246.1:0-2468 GCA_031405995.1 Acidobacteriota bacterium | reverse complement strand
CCCGAGGAAGGCAGCCAGAGGGGCCGTCACCTCGCGGAACTGCGTGAAGACGAGCACCTTCTCCTGCTTCGCGGCGATGACCGTGGCGATCTCGCGCAGGCGCGCCAGCTTGCCGCTGTCCTCCTCGGGTCGGTGTTCGGGCGGCCTGGACTCGTCCTGCACGGTGGGACCGACGTCAAGAAACGCCAGGCGCTGGTGCGGCGGTTTCAACAGGACGAGGGCGTGCCGTTCTTCGTCCTCTCGCTCAAGGCCGGCGGCACCGGCCTCAACCTGACGGCCGCCTCGCACGTGATCCACTTCGACCGCTGGTGGAATCCCGCGGTGGAGAATCAGGCGACGGATCGCGCGTTCCGCATCGGTCAGACGAAGAACGTGCTCGTGCACACGTTCTTGTGTCGCGGGACCGTCGAGGAGAAGATCGACCAGCTCATCGACTCGAAGCGGCAGTTGTCGCAGGATCTGCTGGAAGGCGGGGCCGAGCTGCTGCTGACCGAGATGAAGAACGACGAGCTCCTGAAGCTCGTCGCGCTCGACCTGCACGCCGCCTCACAGGAATAACGCATGGACTACGACGACTGGAGACCCTACGTCCCCGTTGCCGCTCGTCGGCGTCTGGCCGCGCGCGAATTGGCGAAGCTCGCGAAGAAGGGCCAGCGGCCCTCGCCGGTGGTCATCGACGGCCGCAAGATCGCCAAGACATTCTGGGGCAAGGCCTGGTGCGACAACCTCGAGCGCTACAGCGACTTCGAGAACCGGCTCCCGCGCGGCCGGACCTACGTGCGCAATGGATCGGTCGTCGATCTGCAGATCTTGGCGGGCGCCGTGCGTGCGATGGTGAGCGGCTCAGACCTGTATCGGATCGAGGTGAAGGTGGCGGCCGTCCCGAAGGCCCGCTGGAGGGCCGTCTGCCGGGACTGCGCGGGCGCGATCGACTCGCTGGTCGAACTCCTGCAAGGCCGATTCTCGCAGGGTGTGATGGCGCGCATCTGTCACGAGCACACCGGTCTCTTTCCATCGCCGGCGGAGATCGCATTCACGTGCAGCTGTCCCGACTGGGCCTCGATGTGCAAGCACGTCGCGGCGGTGCTCTACGGGATCGGCGCCCGGTTGGACGAGCAACCCGATCTCCTGTTCGCGCTGCGCAAGGTGGACCAGCAGGATCTGATCGCACGGGCAGGCCAGGGTCTGGCGCAGACCGGAAAAGGACCGAAGGCCGGGAAGGTCCTCGACGCCGGCGATCTCTCTGAGATGTTCGGGATCGAGATCGCTCAGGCCCCGAAGCCGCGAGCCGCCGCCGTTCGCAGAAAGCGGGCGTTGCGCAAGGAACGCCGCTCGTCCTCTCCTACGCCCGTCACCAGGTTGACGAAGACTCCATGAGAATACGGCGGGTCCCAGTCGTTGGTCGTCTGCGCGAGATCGAACCACAGGTCCCAGGCGAGGTCGAGTTCTTCGTTGCTCAACTCTCGAAGGTTGACGTCGTCTTCACTGAGCATCTGCATTGGGAAATCCCGGGAGGGGTGCCCGAGGCAAAAGGCGCTCGGCGATGTCCACCATCCGATCGTGTGCCTCACGCAATGTGATCGCGCTGATCCTCGCCACGCGGCATGCCTCGACGTACGGTCGGGCGGCGGCTTCGTAGATCGCCAGTCGGTGCCGGTCGGCCTGCTGCAGTGCGTCAATCTCCTCCGCCAGAGCCAGAACGACGGCGTGCCTGTCCGCGCCGGCCGCGGCGAGGCGCCCCACCGGTCGCGACGACGCGCCTCCGAACGTCGCGGCGAGCGCGATGATGCGGTCGGGATCGGTGGTCAGATCGATCTCACGCTCCGGAGGGAGCAGCGTGGCCAGCTCGCCGATCACCGCGTAGTCCTTCGCGCGCTGCGTCTGCTTCATCGCAATGAGTGCGTCGAGATCGACGACGACCATGCGAGACGGCCCCGTGGCGTGGGCGAAGATCCGATCGACGGCCGACTGAGACACGCGGGGTGGACGGCTCAGGAAGTCGCACCGAACCCGCCGCTGTCGATCGTCCGGGAATTCGAAATGACTCGACCAGCCCCCCGAAAGCCAGCGCACGTCGAGCGGCGCGCCAGGACGGTAGTGCGCGCCCCGCCCGTCCAGCTCGCGCAAGACCGTCGCACAGGCCTCGGGCGTCTCGCGAATCACCCAATCCCCGTCCTTGCTCATGATGGCGACACGGTAGTAGACGACGGCCTGTCCCGAGGCGAGCGCCACGAGGGGCTGCTTCGCGTTGAACGCCTCGGTCAACTCGAAGTAGATGTTGGGCACCGCCACCAGTATAGCGGTGAGCATCGCGTACACGGGCGTGCCCTTGACAGCGTCTACGGCTGCGGACTGATAATCGGCGCGGCGTTTCATTCCGGAACGACCTGACCGACGGCATCTACGGCATTCGTGTCAATCACCAGCTCGAGGTGCAGATCGACGGGTTCGGCGTCTCGAAGCCGTAG
>JANOGJ010000232.1:0-6271 GCA_031405995.1 Acidobacteriota bacterium | reverse complement strand
GCCCGGAACAGGCGCGCGGGCAGGAGGTCGATCGCCGGACCGACATCTGGGCGTTCGGCTGCGTGCTCTATGAGCTCCTCGCCGGACGGGCCGCGTTCAAGGGGGAGTCCACTTCTGATCTGGTTGCCGCCATCCTCGAACGCGATCCGGACTGGCGCCTGCTGCCGGCCGACACGCCCGTCCACATCCGGCGGCTGATGCAGCGCTGTCTCGAGAAGGATCGGCGCCAGCGCCTGCGCGACATCGGCGACGCGTTGTTGGAGCTGGCCACGCCGTGGGGCGACACGGGCGCCGCCGCTTCGGCCCCGCGCCGCGCGATGAGTGGGGTCATGACCATCGCGCTCCTCGTGGCGGCGCTCGCAACGGGATCGCTCGCCACCGGGCTGCTGGTCCGGGGTCGTTCGTCGGCGCCGCCGGCGCTCGCGGCACTCCCGGTCCGATTCGAGCTTCCGCCGCCCGCTGGCGCACGCTACGGGGGCGGCATCGAAGCGACGAACGTGTCGGTGTCGCCTGACGGCTCGACCGTGGCCTTCGTCGCGTTCCGGTCCGGAGTCCCGCCGCGAATTTGGATGCGTCCGCTCGGCGGTGAGGTGGCCCGTGAAGTGCCGGGCACGGACGGGGCCATCTCGATGTTCTGGTCGCCCGACGGAACGTCGCTCGGGTTCTTTGTCACCGGGCAGCTCAAGCGCCTCGACCTTCCCGGCGGCGCGCCGGTCAAGGTGTGCGACGTGCCGATCAACATCGGCCTGGCGGGCACTTGGGGAAGCCAGGGCGACATCCTGTTCGCGACGGTCACCGGAGACCGCATTTCCCGGGTCTCGGCCGCCGGCGGCGTCCCCGTCGACGTGATGGCGAAGCTGCCGGATGGTGGCGGGCGTCTGCTGTGGCCCAGATACCTGACTGACGGCCGTCGTTTCATCTATACCGAGTTCTACTCCAACCTCCAGGGCCGGATCATGCTGGCCAAGCCTGACGGCAGCACGACGCCGATCATAAACGCGGTGTCGCAGGCGCAGTGGATCGAGCCTGACTGGGTCGTCGTCGTGCGCGAAGGCACGCTCCTCGCTCAGCGGGTCGATCTCGCGGCGGGCAGGCCGGTAGGCGATCCCGTCTCCATCATGGGACCCGTGGCCTACTCGGCCGCCACCGGCTGGTCGAATGTCGCGGCGTCCCCGACCGGCACGATCGTGGCGCAGTGGCACCCGGACGAAAACCGGGTCGCGTGGTTCGATCGGCACGGGACCGAAACCGGGCGGATCGGCAGTCCGGGCGCGTACACCTCGGTCCGCCTCTCGCCTGACGACTCGACGCTGCTCTTCACCCGGAACCGCCCCGAGCTCGGCACGCGAGATATCTGGTCAACCGATCTCTCGCGACGGAACGAGATCCGCGTGACGTCGTCTCCCGGCATGGAGACCGGTGAAGTCTGGCTGCCAGGAGCCCGGGCCATCGTGTACGCCGCGGCTCAAGGGGGACCGCCGAATCTGTTTCACAAGGACTTGACGACGGGCGCCGAGCGGCGGCTGCTCACCGACCAGCGGTTTCAGTTTCCGAATGATGTCTCGGCCGACGGGTCGCAGGTGATCTACCAGCAGCGCACCAAACTCGGTAACTGGGACTTGATGATGGTCTTGATTTCCGATCCCAGCCGTGTCTCGCCGCTCTTCAACTCGGATTTTTCTGAGCTTGAGGCCCGCCTCGCGCCCGGTGGCGCACGCATGGCGTTCACGTCGGACGAGTCCGGACGCGCCCAGGCGTACGTGGGGCCGTTCCCGGTCACCGGGGCGAAGACCGCCGTCTCCAACTCCGGCGGATCCATGGCACGGTGGCGTCGCGACGGCCGCGAGCTGTACTTCATCTCGAGCGACCGGAAGCTGATGGCGGCGCCGATTGACGCGTCCGGCGCGCCCGGCACGCCCCGCGTCCTGTTCGATGTGAAGGACTGGCTGGACTATGACGTGGCGCGGGACGGCCGTTTCATCGCGGTCGTCTCACAGGTCGACGGCGCCGAGCAGCCCCTGGCGGTCATCGTGAACTGGCGAGGACGTTGAACCGGATGCCGACGAGCGCACCCGGACGCGTCGCCTACTGCATGCGGCGATACACCGCGTGGGTGACGCTCGTGATCTTGCCGTTCTCGTCCAAGCGCACGTACTCGTTGTTGATCGTGTTCTTGTCCTCGGACAGCGTGTTGATGACGACCTGAGTCACGCGCCCGTTCCGCTTGTTCTGAATGCGGGTCGAGCGGTCGTTGATGAACTCGACGGCCGTCTCCGACCCCTCCTGGCCCGTGACCGGGCGGAAGACGCCGTCGAAGAGGGTCTCGTAGCCCCACTGGGACTTCGCGCCCTGCGCGCTCACCGTCGCGACCGTCACCTTCATGCCGCCGTCACCAAACGGCTCGTAGGTCATGATGTTGCTCTGGGGCGCGGGCGATTCCGAGTCCATCTTCCAGCGGCCAAATCGGGCTGTGGCGCCCGGCTTTTGCGACATCGCCAGCGCCTCGGCGATCACGAGCACGGCGACGATCGCCACGGCCACCGCGCAGACTGATTTCCGCTTCATCATGATCATCTTGGGCCCCCTCGGCTTCGGACTTCGTCCGATGTGCCGCGCATCATACCTCGACCCCGCGCGGCGCAGGCGAGCCGATGTCGAATGTCGGGTACGATTACCCGCCGTGCCGAAGGTCCTCATCGCCAACCGCGGCGAGATTGCCGTACGCGTGATTCGTGCCTGCCGCGACCTGGGCCTCGGCGCCGTCGCGATCTACTCGGACTGCGACCGCAACGCGCTGCATGTGCGCCTGGCCGACGAGGCCTGGCACGTGGGCCCGAGTTCCGCGCGAGAGAGCTACCTGCGCATCGATGCGATTGTGGACGCCGCGAAGCGCTCAGGGGCGACGCTCGTGCATCCCGGCTACGGTTTCCTCGCGGAGAATGCCACGTTCGCGCGGGCCTGCGCGGACGCGGGTCTGACGTTCGTCGGTCCCCGGCCCGAGGTCGTGGCGCTCATGGGCAGCAAGACCGCGGCCCGGGAGGCCGCCCTCAAGGCGGGCGTCCCGGTCGTGCCGGGCTCCGCGGCGCCGTTTGCGGCTGACGCGTCCGACGCGGCGATCATCAAGGAAGCGGACCGCGTCGGCTATCCGCTGGTCGTCAAGGCCGTCGCCGGCGGCGGCGGCAAGGGCATGCGGACTGTGGCGTCGCGTGAGGCCCTCGTCAACGCGGTTCGCACCGCGCGGTCCGAGGCGCAGTCGTCGTTCGGCGACGCGGCCGTGTACCTCGAGCGCCGCCTCATCGAACCGCGCCACATCGAGATCCAGCTCCTCGCCGACGAGCACGGCACGGTCCTGCCGTTCGTCGAGCGCGAGTGTTCGATCCAGCGCCGGCACCAGAAAGTTGTGGAGGAATCGCCGTCGATGGCGCTCCCGCCGGCCACTCGCCTGGAAATGGCGGCCGCGGCGGCCCGCGTGGCGAAGGCGGCCGGCTACACGAACGCCGGCACCATCGAATTCCTGCTCGACCGCGACGGCCGCTTCTACTTCCTCGAAATGAACACGCGTCTGCAGGTCGAGCATCCCGTGACGGAGCTCGTGACGGGCATCGACCTCGTGCAGTGGCAGCTGCGGATCGCGCAAGGCGATCGGCTCGACGTCGCGCCCGAACAGGCGCTGACGCCGCGCGGGCACGCCATCGAATGCCGCATCTATGCCGAGGATCCCGACACCGGCTTCCTGCCGTCGCCGGGCCTCGTCCGCGCGTTATCCGTGCCCGGCGGCCCCGGCGTGCGGGACGATCGCGGCGTCGCCGCCGGCTTCGAGATTCCGGTGTTCTACGACTCAATGATCGCCAAGCTCGCGGTGTGGGGGCAGACGCGCACCGACGCCGTGGCACGGCTGGCCCGCGCGCTCGACGAGTATCGCGTCGTCGGCGTCAAGACGACCGTGCCGTTCTTCCAGTGGCTGGTCCGCCAGCCGGCGTTTCTCGACGGCGCGTTCGACACGACGTACCTCGATCGCGTGCTGGCCGATCGCCGGGGACGGCCGTTCGTCGAGCCGACGAGCGCCGATGAGGACGCGGCGACGATCACCGCGGCGCTCGCCGCCTGGTTCCGCGCCCATCGCGCCGCCGCGGGGAGAAACGAGGTCGGGACTCGTTTTTTCGATGATCTGTCAGAAAACGAGTCCCGACCTCGTTTCAACTGGCGGCGGGCCGCCCGGACCGAGGCGCTGAGGTCGTCATGACGTTCGAGGTCGAGATTCAAGGACGCACGCGGACGGTGTCCATCGAGAGCGTCGGCGCGGCGGGTC
Organism: Acidobacteriota bacterium; assembly: GCA_031405995.1. Taxonomy (GTDB): domain Bacteria; phylum Acidobacteriota; class Vicinamibacteria; order Vicinamibacterales; family SCN-69-37; genus JANOGJ01. Next base: position 1,962 of record JANOGJ010000232.1, on the reverse strand, counting down.
CCGAGGGCGGGCGCTTTCGGGTGGTACTGGATGGCGTGCCGCGCAGCGTCTGCGCCCGCGCCACCGACCTCGGCTTGCTGCTCACGGACGAGCGCGACGGCCGGACGTCGGATGTCGCCGTGACCGAGCGGGCCGCAGGGGAGTGGATGCTCCAGCTACCCCACGTCGCTTTGACAGCGGTCGTCGATGGCCGGCGCTTCCGTCGGAGAGGAGGCGGGCCGGCGCCGGTCGCGGGCGAACAGCGCGTCACCGCGCCGATGCCGGGCCGGGTCGTGCGGGTCCTCGTCAAGGTGGGCGACGAGGTCGCGCTCCGCCAGGGCCTGGTCGTCGTCGAGGCCATGAAGATGGAGAACGAGCTGGCCTCGCCCAAGGCCGGACGGGTCAAGGAAGTCGCGGTCACCGAGGGGACCTCCGTCGAATCAGGCCGTCTGCTCGTCATAGTGGAGTGAGGCTGTAAGCTGGACCCTGTGACTGACGTCGCACCCGTGGCGCCGGAGCCGGCCATGCCGGCTGCCCGCCCCAGGGGCAGGCGCCGCCGTCTCGCCTGGCGATGGACCCGCCGGATGTCGCTGGTCCTCGCGGGCTTCGTCGCGGCCGCCATCGTGTCGTTCTTCTCGATCGACCTCGGGCGCGTGCCCGGCCTCAAGGCGCTCGTCGAGCGCGAAGCCACCAAGTACCTCGAGCGGCCGATGCACATCGGCCGCATCAGCGCGCTCATCTCGCCCGGCACGTTCGCGCTCGACCACGTGACGATCGAAGGACGCACGGCCGACGCGCGGCCGTTCTTCACGGCGAAGCGGATCACGCTGCACTTTCCGTGGTGGACGCTCTTCCGGCGGGAGATCGTCGCTGAAGTGACGCTCGACGGCTGGCAGATGGTCGTCGAGACCTGGGCCAACGGACTGCACAACATTCCCAAGCTGACGCCGAAGGACACCGGCCAGCCGCCCGGGAAGCGGCCGCCGACGACCGTCAACTTCGTCTACGCGAATGGCGGGCATTTCAGCTACTACGACCACGTCATGCCGTGGAGCGTCGTCGCACCGAATCTCAGCTTCGAGCTCGTGCGCGCGTTCAATCTCAAGTCGTACGTCGGCAAGGCGCGGTTCGAGGGCGGCACCGTCGCCATTCAGAACTACCTGCCGATGCAGGCGAAGATGGCGACGCGGTTCGCGCTCGAGGGCCCGCTCGTGCGACTGCAGCATCTCGACCTGATCACGGACGGCGCCGAATCGCATATCACCGGCACGGTCGGCTTCGGCAAGCTCTGGCCCGAGCAGCAATACAACATCAACTCCACGCTGGATTTCCCGCGGATGCGCCAGATCTTTTTCGCGAATGAGAACTGGCAGCTCGGGGGCGAAGGCCGTTTCAAGGGAATGTTCCGCCAGTTCAAGGCCGGCGGCTACAACATGTCGGGTGACTTCGGGAGCGACGAGTTCCGCTTCGATCGCTGGAGGTTTCCGGACCTTCACGGCTCGCTCGAGTGGGTGCCCGGCCGGTTTGCCGTGACACACGCGGACTCGCGCTTCGAGGGCGGCAACATGCGCCTGGCCTACGCGCTGCAGCGGCCCGGCGCCGGTCAGGGGTACATCGCCGATCTGAAAGCGGACTACGACGACGTCGATCTCCATGCGTTCACACGGAAGTTCGACTGGGGCACGCTTCAGCCGGACGGACGGATGCGCGGCCGGCTCGCGATGACATGGCCGAACGGCAAGTTCAAGACGGCGCTGACCGGCGAGGGCGCGTCCGTCATCACGCCGCCGGAGGGCGCGCGGACGGCCGACCCGAAGTTGCCCGCGACGGCGCCGGCCGGCGTGGTGCCGACCCAGGCGGACGCCGACGTGCCGATGGGACGGATTCCCCTCGCGGGCGAGATGACGTACCGCTTCGATTCCGGGGCGCTGGATTTTTCAGACAGCTGGGCCGCGACGCCTCGGACCTTTACGACGTTCACCG
>JANOGJ010000230.1:0-2145 GCA_031405995.1 Acidobacteriota bacterium | reverse complement strand
GGGCCAGCCGGCGCGCTCCTCGTCGCTCGACGCGATGGATCGGGCGCGCCTCAGCCGCGACTTCCTCCAGACGGTCGCGGAGAGCAGCGGCGGCCGAGCGTTCCTCAACACGAACGACGTGGACGCGGGCGTGACGCAGATCTTCCGCGAGAACAGTTCGTACTACCTGCTGGGCTACCGGTCGACGCGTGAGACGGGCGACCGCAAAGTACGGCGGGTCCAGGTGAGGGTCCAGCGCCCGGGCGCGACGGCTCACACGCGCAACGCGTACTTCGACGCGCGAACCCGCGCCCGGTCCGCCGGTCTCCCCGTGACGTCGCAGCTGGCCGCCGCGCTGTCGGGCGTGCTGCCCGCGCCCGACGTGGCGCTCCAGGCGAGCGCCGCCCCGTTCGCGGTGCCAGGCCGCAAAGCCGCGACGATCGCGATCGCGGTCGGTGTCTGGCACGGCGCGCCGGGTGACGTCGGCGCCCGCGTCTCGGAGGCGCTCCTCCTCGAGGCGACCGCCTTGACGCCGCGCGGCGAATCGCGCGCGACGTCGACCCAGTCGGCTCACGTGGTCTTTCGATCCGGCACCGGCGAAGACGCGCGGTACGAGATCCTGACCCGCCTGGAGCTCGAGGCCGGCCGCTACCAGATCCGATTGGCCGCGCACAGCGCCGCGCTCGACAAGAACGGCAGCGTCTATCTGGATGTGGAGGTACCCGATTTCGCCAAGGACCCCCTGCAGATATCCGGTGTGGTGCTGTCGGCCGAGCCGGGCTGGCCGGCGGCGCCGGCCGACGCGCTCGCCGACCTTGTGCCGGTCGTGCCCACCTCGGTGCGCGAGTTTGGCGCCGGCACCACCGTGAGGGCGTTTGCGCGGGTGTACGACCGGGCGCGCGGATCGGCGGTGGCCGTGCTTGGCCGGATCACGGACGAGCGAGGCACCGTGGTCTTCCGCCGGGACGAGCCGCTCGGCGCGGACCGGTTCACGGCCGATGGGACCGCCGACTACCGGCTCGACCTGCCGCTCTCGACGCTGAAGCCCGGGCGTTACCTATTCACGCTCGAAGCGACCGCGGGCGCGCGGACGATTACGAGGCACGTGCGGTTTTCAGTGAAGTGATCAAGCCACAGCATCGGGTTATTGACAATACTGAACACCTGCTCTCTCAGTAGAAGTCATGTGAGCTTGGCTTGGGTCCGGCGTGCCCGAGCGCCTCGATGCGATCGGCCTTGATCGAGACGGCGCCATCCTGATTCTGCAGCGTGCCTTCGACGACGAGGTACGGTTCGTCGACGATGGCGCGCTTGTCCCGCGCGAACACGTCCGGATTGACGATGATGTTGGCGATGCCGGTCTCGTCCTCGAGCGAGAGGAAGACGAAGCCCTTGGCGGTGCCGGGCCGCTGGCGCGTGATGACGGCTCCCGCCACACGGACGCGCCGGCCGGCGCGCCCGCGCGGCAGATCCGACGCGCGCTGGACCCCGCGCGTCGCGAGCGACGCGCGGACCAGCGCCATGGGATGCGGGCCGATCGTGAGACCGGTGCCGTCATAGTCGGCCTGGATACGATCGAGGAGCGACATCTGAGGAAGAGGTGACATCGGTAATCGTGAATCGGGAATCGGCACACTCGAATCGGCAATCGGCAAACTGGAATCGGCACTCGACAATCGACAATCGGGGAGTCGGGCCGCTTGCCACAACGCCGTCCGGCGGTCGCCGCCGAACGGCGCGAGGGCGCCGATCTCGGCCAGCGTGCGCACCTCGTCCTGCCGCAGCGCCGCGCGCGCCACGAGGTCGTCGATGGATCGATACCGCGCCGCGCCGGATGCCGCCGGCAGCTGGTCGACGTGTTCGATCCGCCGTGCCGCCTCCTCCCGCAGCCCGCGCACATACTTCAGCCCCAGCCGGATGCCGCCGTCCTCCTGCACCCGGCAGGCCCAATCCGACACCTGCACGTCGACGGGCGCGAATCGCACGCCGTGGCGCTGCGCATCTTTAACCAAAGTAGCCGGGTGATAAAACCCCATCGGCTGGTTGTTAAGAAGCGCCGTGTAAAACGCCGCGGGGTAATGCGCCTTGAGGTACGCGCTCGCGTAGACGATGAGCGCGAAGCTCGCGGCATGCGACTCGGGAAAGCCATACAAGGCAAACGACGTG
>JANOGJ010000210.1:0-9550 GCA_031405995.1 Acidobacteriota bacterium | reverse complement strand
TGCCAGGGGTCGTCAGGGCAATTGACCCATCGACCCCTGGCACCACACGTCGCCATTCTGTGGAAAACAGGTACGACCCCTTATTGCCCTCACGCCGCCAGTTCCTCGCGGCGGCCGCGTTGACCCCGGCCGTGATGCGCGGCCAGGCGCGCGATCTCGAGTTCGACTTCGTCATCGTCGGCGCGGGATCGGCCGGGTGCGTGCTGGCCAACCGGCTGTCGGCGAATCCCCAGAACCGCGTCCTGCTGCTCGAGGCCGGAGGACCGGACACGAACCCGCTGATTCAGACGCCCGGGAAATGGACGTCCCTCCTCGGGTCGGCCGTGGACTGGAACTACGCGACCGAACCCGAGCCGGGACTTGGCGGGCGATCGATTCGGTGGCCGCGCGGGAAGACGTACGGCGGATCGAGCGCGATCAGCGCGATGGCCTACGTGCGCGGACACCAGCTGTGCTTCGACGCCTGGGCGGCCGAGGCCGGCGCGTCGTGGAGCTTCCGGGAGGTGCTGCCGTACTTCCGCCGCGCGGAGGACAACTCCCGCGGCGCGTCCGACTATCGCGGCGCGGGCGGGCCGCTGGCCGTGTCGGACACGGTCGATCCGCACGCGGGCCATCTCGCGTTCCTCGAGGCCGCCGCCGAACGCGGGTTCACCGCGCGCCCGGACTGGGACTTCAACGGACCTCGCCAGGAAGGCGCCGCCGGCTTCTATCAGAAGAACATTCGAAACGGACGGCGTCATTCCGCGGCGGCGGCGTATCTCACGCCCGTGCTCTCGCGGCCGAATCTGACCGTCTGGCCCAACGCGCAGGCGCTTCGGGTGCGGGTCGAGGGCGCGCGCGCGACCGCCGTCGATATCCTGCGCGCCGGTGTGCGCGAAACGGTGCGCGCTCGGCGTGAGATCGTCCTCTCGGCCGGAGCGATTGAAACGCCGAAGCTCCTGATGCTCTCCGGCATCGGCCCGGCCGGCGCGCTCCGCGCGCTCGGGATTAAGGCCATCGTCGATCTACCCGCTGTCGGGGCGAATCTCCAGGATCACCCGCGGGTCTCCGTGCGGTGGGCGGCGACGAAGCCGCTCGCGCCCTCGTCGGTGTCGGCGGGCCTGTTCACGCACTCGCGCCGAGGCGCCGCCGCGCGCCCACCCGACATCCAGTTTTATGTGGGCCGCGGCCTGGACGTCGCCGACCCGTTCGTCACGCTCACGGTCGCGCTCAGCCAGCCGGCCAGCCGCGGCTCGATCGCGCTGCGCTCGGCCGATCCGCTCGCACCGCCCGTCATCACGGCGAACTACTTCGCCGAGCCCGGGGACCTCGCGGCGCTGGTCGAGGGCGTCGAACTCGCCAGGATGCTCGCCGCCTCGCGTCCGTACGCGGGGATTCGAGGCGCCGCGGCGGATCCGGACGATCGAGTGCGGAACGCGGCCGATCTCCGCGCGTTCATCCGCCGCACGGCTGACACGATCTTCCATCCCGTGGGGACGTGCCGCATGGGGCGGGGCACGGATGCCGTCGTCGACCCCGATCTGCGCGTCCGCGGGCTGACGGGCCTCCGTGTGGCCGACGCCTCGATCATGCCGGTGAATGTGAACAGCCAGACGCACGCGGCGTGCGTCATGATTGGTGAGAAGGCCGCGGACCTCCTCGGGGCCTGACATGCGGGGCCTGAAGGCCCGGCCTCCATTAAGATGAAACCTATGCCCCTTCGACTCACGGTCGGCCTCCTCCTCACCGTCGGCGTCGCCGCCCTGGGCGCGAACGACTGGCCCGAGTGGCGCGGCCCGCGGCGCGTCGGCACGTCGGCCGAAACCAATCTGCCGGCCCGCTGGTCGCCGGCCGGGGAGAACGTCGCCTGGTCCCTGCCGTTCGGCGGCCGATCGACGCCCGTGATTTTCGGCAATCGCCTCTACATGCAGACGATTACGACCGATTCACCGGCGACGACCCAGGAGCGCCTGGTGGCGGTCGACGTGGACAGCGGCAAGATCATCTGGCAGAACAAGGTGAGCGTGTATCTGAGCGACGTGCGGGCCGACCGGGCGGGCTGGGCGTCGCCGGCCGTCGATCCGACGACCGGCACCATCTATATGTTCACGGTGGGCGCCGAGCTGCTCGCCTACGCGCCGGACGGCAAGCTGCTGTGGGATCGGTCGCTCCCCGAGGAATACGGCGCGATCACGACACACGGCGGACGCACGACCTCGCCGATCATCGAGGGCGACAAGGTCATTCTGAACACCTTGATTCAGAACTGGGGTCCCGACCTGGGCCGTCCCGGCAACCGCTACTTCGCGTTCGACAAGCGGACCGGCCAGACGATCTGGGTGACCTCGCCGCAGGCGCGGCACTACGACACGAACTACTCGACGCCCATCGTCGTCGAGATCGGCGGATCGCGCCTGCTGATCGTGGGCGGCACCGATGGCGTGTTTCACGCGCTCCAGGTCAACACCGGCAAGTCGGCGTGGAGCATGGAGGTCAGCAAGCGCGCCATCCTCAACAGCGTGCTCTTCCGCGACAACGTGGTGTACCTCACGCATGGCGAGGAGAACATCGACACCACCGAGATGGGCATGATCGCCGCGCTTGATGCGACCGGCAGCGGTCAGCTCACTGGCGCCGCCATCAAGTGGGTGACCCGCGGGTTCCTCCCGACGTACGCGTCGCCGGTGATGGACGCTGAGCGGCTGTACACCGTGGACAACAGCGCGATTCTCGGCGCGTTCGACTTGAAGACGGGCAAGGAACTCTGGACGAAGCGCCTGGGCATCTCGCAAAAGGGATCGCCTGTGCTCGCGGACGGGAAGCTCTACGTCGGTACGGAGGCCGGCAAGTTCTACATTCTTCGCCCGACTCCGACCGGCGCAGAAACACTCGACGAGGATCTGATTGGCACGGCGACCAATCCCGAGCCGATTGTCGCCTCGCCGGCCATCTCCGACGGCCGCATTTACGTGACGACGATGTCGCCGGTGACGACCGTGGCGGGTTCCGCGGGACATCTCTACGCGATTGGGACGCGGCGAGCCGCCGTGTCTGCCGGATCTGTCGCGTCTGCCGGGTCTAAAGACCCGGCCTCCATAGCGACGGGTGGAGCCTCCATCGCGTCCGGTGGAGCCCGGGGTCTTCAGACCCTGGGAGATGTCGCTCAGGTCCAGGTCTTTCCGCACGAGTCGCTGCTCGATCCCGGCGCGAAGCAGGCGTTCACGCTGAAGCTCTACGACGCGAAGGGCAACTTCATCCGCGCGGCGCCGGCGTCCGACGCGCAGTGGACGCTCGATCTGCTGCAGGGCGCGATCGGACCCGACGGCACGTACGCGGCCCCGGCCGGCGGATCCGCGGGCTTCATCAAAGCCACCGTCGGCGGCATCGTGGGCACGGCGCGCGTAAGAGTGATCCCCGCGCTGCCGTGGACGTACGACTTCGAGGGCATGAAAGCGGCGCCGGCGTGGTGGACGGCGAACCTGAAGGGCGTCCCCGGTCTCGTCGACGGCGGCGGCGTGCTCGTCCGCCCGCGAGACGACACCGTCGGCCGCCGCACGCGCTTCCTGATGGGCCGGCCCGACTGGTCGAACTACACGGTCGAGGCGGACGTGCGCGGCGCCGAAATGCGGCGCCAGCGCGGCGACGTCGGCCTCATCAATCAACGCTACGTCATGGTCCTTTTCGGCAACAGCCAGCACCTCGAACTCCATCCCTGGCAGGCCGCCGACAGGATGACCGTGCGCGTGAACGACGTGAAGTGGCCGGCGAACACGTGGTTTCGGATGAAGCTGCGCGTCGAGAACCGCGCCGACGGGACGACGCTCGTCCAGGGCAAGGTGTGGCCGAAGGATCAGCCGGAACCCGCGGCGTGGACGATCCAGAAGGTCGACACGATCCCGCACCGCAAGGGATCGCCGGGGCTGTATGGCGACGGCATTTCGGATGTGAACTTCGACAATGTCAGGGTGTACAGGAATCAGTAACTTATGCGAATGACTTTTCTTCTGGCGGCCGTGCTGGCCGTGACCGCCCAAACGCCGCCAGCAGCCCGCAAGGGCGTGACCGAGTGGCCGATGTGGGGCGGATCGCCCGATCGGAACATGGTGTCGGACGCCACGGGCCTGCCGACCGAGTGGGACGTCAAGACCGGCAGGAACATCAAGTGGGTGGCGGCGCTGGGCTCGCAAAGCTACGGCAATCCGGTCGTCGCCGCGGGCGTCGTGCTGGTGGGCACCAACAACGAGGCGGTGCGCGATCCGAAACAGGCCGGCGATCGCGGCGTGCTCATGGCGTTCCGCGAGACGACCGGCGAGTTCATGTGGCAGGCGACGTTCGAAAAACTCTCGTCGGGCCGCGCGAACGACTGGCCCTTCCAGGGCATCGCGTCGTCGCCGCTCGTGATCGACGGCATCGCCTACTTCGTGTCGAACCGCGCGGTCGTCCACGCCGTGGACATCCAGGGCTTCCACGACAACGAGAACGACGGCCCGTTCAAGGAAGAGAAGTTCACGGGCAAGGGCGACCCGGACGTGATCTGGACCTTCGACACCATGGAGGAAGTGGGGAACTTCCCGCATAACCTCGCGAACTCGTCGCCCGTGGCATTCGAGAACTTCCTCTACGTCTCGACCGGCAACGGCCAGGACGAGAGCCACGTGAATATTCCGTCGCCCAAGGCGCCGGCGATCATCGCCCTCGATCGCGTCACCGGCAAGCTCCTGTGGGAGGACGCCTCGCCCGGCGACAAGGTCCTGCACGGGCAGTGGTCCACGCCGGCCGTCGGCACGATCGGCGGGGTGGTGCAGACCGTACACGGCCAGGGCGACGGCTGGGTGCGCGGCTACGACGCCAGGAGCGGGACGAAGCTGTGGGAGTTCGACACCAATCCGAAGGACTCGCTGTGGCCGAAGACGCGCAACGAAGTCATCGCCACGCCCGTCATCTTCGAGAACGTCGTCTACATCGCCAACGGCCAGGATCCGGAGCACGGCGAGGGCGTCGGCCACCTGTACGCCATCGACGCGACGAAGCGCGCTGACATCACCAAGACCGGCCTCATCTGGCACTACGGCGCTCCCACGCCGGACTCGATTCGGCGGTCGATCTCCACCGCGTCGATCAAGGACGGCATCATTTACTATCCGGATTTCAGCGGGTTCCTCCACTGCCTGGACGTCAAGACCGGCAAGAAGCTCTGGGTGCACGACATGTTCGCGGCCATGTGGAGCTCGACGATGGTGGCTGACGGGAAGGTGTACCTGGGCGACGAGGATGGCGACGTCGTCGTGCTGCAGCACGGGCGCGCGCTCAAGATCCTGGCGACGAACGAGATGGGCAGCTCGGTGTACTCGACGGTCATCACGTCCAACGGCGCCATGTTCATCATGACTCGCAATAACTTGTACGCCATTCAGCAGGGCGTGCAGTTGAAACGGTAATGCACCGCCTGATCGCTGTCGCCGTTCTCGTTGCGGCCGCGACGCCGGCGCAGATCGCGCCGGACTCCTGGGCGCAGTTTCGCCGTACGCCCGCGCTGACCGGCGTCGCCGTCGAGGCGCTGCCGGACGCGCTGCGCCTGCTCTGGACGTACCAGGCCGGGCCGGCGGTCGAGTCGTCGGCGGCGATCGTGGACGGCGTCGTCTTCGTCGGGTCCGCCTCCGGCGATCTGCACGCGATCGATCTCGTCACGGGCAAGGCCCGGTGGACCTACAAGGCCAACGAGGAACTCGGCATCGGCGAGTCGTCGCCGGCGGTCGCCGATGGCGTCGTGTACATCGGCGATCTGGCGGGCGTGCTCCATGCCGTGGACGCCGCCACCGGCAAGGCGCGCTGGACATTCAAGACGAAGGCCGAGATCAAGTCGTCGCCGGTGGTCACCGGCACGCGCGTGCTCATCGGGTCGTACGACGGCCACCTCTACGCGGTGGACGCCGCGACCGGCAAGGAAGCGTGGAAGTACGCCACGGACAACTACGTCCACGCGACGCCGGCTGTCTGGAACGGCGTCGCCTACTTCGGCGGCTGCGACGAGTTCTTTCACGGCGTCCGCATCTCGGACGGCCGCGGCGTGCTGAAGCTCTCGACGGACGGCTACACGGCGGCCTCGCCCGCGATCGCCGGTGGCGTCGCCTACTACGGCACGTTCGCCAACGACGTGCTGGCGGTGGACATCGTCGCGCGCAAGGTGAAGTGGCGCTTCGAGGATCCGGACCGGCAGTTTCCGTTCTACTCGTCGGCGGCGCTGTCGAACGGCCTCATGGTGCTCGGCGGACGCGACAAGAACGTCCGCGCGATCGACATGACGACCGGCAAGCAGCGGTGGGCGTTCGCGACCCGGGCCCGCGTCGAATCCTCGCCCGCCATCGCCGGCAATCGCGTCGTCGTCGGCTCCGGTGACGGCCGCGTCTACGTGCTGGATCTCGCGTCCGGCAAGAAGATCTGGGAGTTCGAGTCCGGCGGGGGGTTCACGACGTCACCCGCCGTCGCTCTCGGCCGCGTCGTCATCGGCGACGTCGACGGCCGGGTCTACGCGTTCGGGCAAGAGGGGGCCGTCCGTCCCGGCGGCACCGCGCGCCCAGGGCGTAGCTACCTGTTGGATAGGGCGTGCGCCACGCCGCCAGAACCAGAACGAGCCCGAGGGGACGAATGGCCGGACCTGACCTCGACGCTCCCCGCTCGCGGTCGGTCGACGTGTTGCGCGGCCTGACAATCCTGTGGATCGCCGCGTTTCATTTCTACGCCGATACCCGGGGCGGACCTGGGCCGATCAGCCTGTCCATGTTCACCGAAGCAGCGGCGCAGTGGGAGGCCTGGTCGGTGATGGACATGGCTGCGCGGACATTCGTCGCCCTCCCGTCCTACCGTCTCGACGTGTTCCTCGCGGTTACCGGCCTGGTGCTCGCACTGTCGCGGCCGCTCCCGCCGCTGGCATTCTGGCGAGACCGCGCCCGAGTGATACTTCCGAACTACTGGTGCGGAACGGTGGCCGCCGCCCTATTGCTCGTTGGGCTCGCGCTCTTGCGGTCCGGCATCACCGGCACTGCCGTTGCGGCGGAAATATCGGATGGCACGCTGCTCGGCCGTGGCCCGTATCACTTCGAATGGGCGGACGTCGCTCGATCGCTGTCCGTCGTCGGCCGGCTGCAAGGCGCACGCTCGATGCAGGTCGTCGCGCCGTCGCTCTGGTACGTCCTGCTGGTCATCCAGATGTACCTCGCCTTTCCCCTTTTGCGCTGGCTGATGGGCAGGCTGGGCCGCTGGCCGTTTCTCGGGACCTGCCTGGTCACGATGTGCCTTGCGCGGTGGTACGTGCTGAATGGCGCGGAGTGGCCGGGCTTCGGCGCGTCCGGCACCCTGGTCCACTTCCTGCCGTTCCGGCTGTTCGGACCGGCTCTGGGAATGGTGGTGGCCGTCTGGGTGCAGCGCGCCGCACCGCAGCCGTCGAGACGCGCATCGTTGCTCCTGCTGGGCCCCGCGATGACGCTGGTGCTCGCGACCATCTGGTACGGCGTCGATTCGTCGACGGACGGAATCTTCGGCGCCGCGCTCCCGCTGACGGTCGGGCTGCCGGCCCTTTGGGTCATCTCGTCCGGCCTGCTCCACGTGCCGATCGGCGCGGGGATCCTCATCTGGATCGGGCGGCACTCGCTGTCAGTGCTTGTGGCCCAGGATCTGCTTCGGCTGGTCACGGGGACGACGATCGTCTTATGGGGCCGGCTCGACGCCCTGACGTGGTACCTCCTGCCGTTCTACCTGCTGGCCGTCGTGGCCCTGACACCGCTCTGGCACCGCGTGCCGGAGGGCTTCGCCGCGCTCGTGGGGTGGCAACGTCAGCGGCGCATCCCAAGGGCGGTGCCTTCGTGAATCCGCCGCCGCAGCGGCCAGGGCGGTGGTCCCTTGCGCCGTGTCAGAGCGGTGAGCGGCCGTGAAGGATGGGAGACGAGGGCGGCGGTGGGTCCGGGGCTGGGTGTCCGGGGGCTTGGCCACCGCCAGCCGTGCGGATCGGGTCGCGCAAGGGTTCGCGGCGGGGCCGACCACGGGTCGGCCGCGGCGGGCATCGCCTACTACGGGACGTTCGCGAACGACGTCATCGCGGTGGACATCGCGGCGCGAAAGGTCACGTGGCGCTTCGAGGATCCGGACCGGCAGTTTCCGTTCTACTCGTCGGCCGCGCTCGCAAACGGCCTGATGGTGCTGGGCGGTCGCGACAAGCACGTCCGCGCCCTCGACATGGCCACCGGCAAGCCGCGGTGGTCGTTTGAGACGAAAGCGCGGGTCGAGTCCTCGCCCGCCATCGCCGGCAACCGCGTCGTCGTCGGTTCGGGTGACGGCCGCGTCTACGTGCTCGACCTCGCGTCGGGCAAGAAGATCTGGGAATTCGAATCCGGCGCCGGCTTCACGACCTCGCCCGCCGTTGCCCTCGGCCGCATCGTCATCGGCGACATCGACGGGCGGGTGTACGCGTTTGGGAAATAGGGCGCGCCGGATGGGTCCGAAATCCTTCAAGGGAGACCAACCCGCGACATTGCAGAATCTGCAATGCCGTCCCAGTTGGCGTTGAATCCGCTTGCGATCCCGGCTGGCACGGAACCTGCGTTAACCCTCGAACCCGTTGTCTCTGTCGTCGGACGACGGTATCCTCGGGGAGTCATGACGTGGCAGCACTGGATGAGCGGGTTGCAGTTCTTGAAGGCCGTGTGAGCGAGCAGTCTCAGATGACCGCTAGCATTCGCGAGGCATTTGTCAGTCTCGACCAACGGGTCCTGGCGTTCGAGCAACGCATGGACCGGCGTTTTGAGTTAGTCGACCAGCGTTTCGTGTCCCTGGAGACGAAGCTCGAAAGGCGGATTGACGCCCTCGACGCCAAGATGTCGCGGCAATTCATCTGGCTCGTGGGCATCGTCGTCACCGCGATGGCCGCGATGCTGGTCGCCGTCGTGACCCGCTGACGTCTGAGTTTAGAACACGAATTTCACCGCCAGCTGGACCTGTCGCGGATCGCCCACGCCCGTTCGGAGGAAGCCGGAAAAGTCAAAGAGCGCAGGCGTGGACAACGGGTTGATGTTGTTCGCGTTGTTGAACGTGTTGAACATCTCCAACGTCGGGACGATCTGGTAGCGAGCGCCGACCTTGAACGGACGCTCGAGGCGCCAGTCCAGGCTGAAGTACTTGTTGTCCTTTCGCAGGCTGTTGCGCCCGCTATCGTTGCCGTTCTGGATGCGGGGCGAAGCCGTGATGGGCTGCGCCGACCGCCCCTGGATCCGCAGGTTGAACGCGATCGCGGACGGCAACTCGAACATGCCGAACACGTTGACCTTGTGACGGATGTCACGATCCGACGGCCCGTAGTCTTTATCGAGGTCGAAGAAATTGAAGGTGCGGTCCGTGAACGGATCCCGCTCGTTGCTGTCGTCGTCTTCGTCCTTCGCCAGGACGTAGTTGGCCTCGAGCTGGTAGCGGTCGGAAAACCGTTTACGGAGGCCGAGCGTCAGCCCGCGATAGACCGAGCGGCCGCGGCTGGTCGCGACCATCACTTCGCCCAGCCCCGGCCCCCACGGCGATCCCGTATAGG
>JANOGJ010000186.1:0-7945 GCA_031405995.1 Acidobacteriota bacterium | reverse complement strand
GTCAACTACCGCGGCAGTGCCGGGTACGGCGAGAAGTTCCGCATGCTCAACGTGCGCAACCTGGGCGTCGGCGACGCGTGGGACGTGATCTCCGGCGTGGACTTCCTCATCGCCAAGGGCTGGGTGGATCCGAAGCGCGTCGCCAGCATGGGCTGGAGACAGGGCGGCTACATCTCGGCGTTCCTCACGACCGCGTCGGATCGCTTCGCGGCGATTTCAGTCGGCGCCGGCATCTCCAACTGGGCGACGTACTACTACAACACCGACATCACGCCGTTCACGATCAACTACCTCGGCGACGACCCGGCCGACGACCCCGAGATCTACGCGAAGACGTCGCCGATGTCGTACATCAAGAACGCGCGGACGCCGACGCTCATCCAGCACGGCGAGCTCGACCGCCGCGTGCCGATTCCGAACGCCTACGAGCTACGGCAGGGGCTGGTGGATCGCGGCGTCCCGGTCGAGATGGTGGTCTACAAGGGCTACGGCCACGGCATCACGAAGCCGAAGTCCATGCGCGCCGTGATGCAGCACAACTTGGCGTGGTTCAATCACTACTTGTGGGGCGACGCGAAACCCGACCTGACAGGGTTCATGAAGGATTGAGATGGTATGCCGGGTCTAAAGACCCGGCCTCCAGCGGAATGGAGGGCGGGGCTTTAGCCCCGCCGGTATGCCGGGTCTAAAGACCCGGCCTCCATTTGTTGGAGGACCGATAGTCCACCGTACCGCCGGTCCCTCGTCTTGAAGTCGTCGATCGCCCTTGCAAACTCGGCCTCGCCGAACTCCGGCCACTTCGTGTCGGTGAACCACAGCTCCGCGTAGGCCGATTCCCACAGCAGGAAGTCGCTCAGGCGCTGCTCGCCGCCGGTGCGGATCAGCAGATCGACGTCGGGCACGTCCACCGGCACGCCGCGGCCGCTGCGGACGGCGCGCTCGAACGTCTCGCGTGACGGGTCCATCTCGCGCGCGAGGCGCTCGGCCGCGAGCCAGATCGCCTCACGCGCCGAGTAGTCGATGGCCAGCCGCAGATGGAGCGCGTCGCCGTCTTTCGTCACGCGCTCGCCGATCTCCGCGCGCGCGGCCAGCACCCGCGGCAACCGATCGCGGCGGCCCACCAGGCTGAAGCGGATCCCGTGCTCGAGACAGCGCGGGATCTGCTGCTGGAGGTACCGGTCGAACAGCCCCATGAGCGCCGTGATCTCCTCGACCGGCCGCCGCCAGTTGTCCGCCGAGAGCGCGTAGAGCGTGAGCGTGCCCACCTCGAGCCGGGCCGCGGCTTCCACGATGCGCTCGACGGTGACGGCGCCGCGGCGGTGGCCCGCGATGCGCGGCAGGCCCCGGGCCGTGGCCCAGCGGCCGTTGCCGTCCATGATGACCGCGACGTGCAGGCGTTCCGCCACGGCTCACCGCCCGTCCGCGTTGAGGGCGCGGCGCGCGAACACCGCGCCCCAGTCCAGCCGCGCGGTGAGCTGCATCATCAGGAAGAGCGTCAGCACGGCGCCGACTGTGACCGTCAGCCCCGTGTAGCCCTCGAAGAAGAACGCGTAGCTGAAGAGAACCAGGAACACGAATTGCGCCAGACCGGCGCGCAGGATCGCGTACTCCGCGCCCGCGACCAGCCGCAGGTAGCTCACGACCAGCAGGATGCTCGTCGCCGACGCGATCGCGAACGAGAGGTTGATGTCGAGGTGGTCGACGAGATACGCGAGCAGCAGGTGGAAGGCGAAGAACGCGGCCGAGAGGAACGCGTAGTTCATCGGGTGCAGGTTCTGGCCGCGCAGCACGCCGAGGATGACCATCACGCTGACGAAGAACAGCAGCGACACCGGCGCGAAATAGGTGATGCGCGCCGCGAGCGGGCCCGGGTTGAGTTTGTTCGGCAGGTCCATGCCCAGTCGCTGGCCCGTGACGAGATTCGTGAACGACCACGCCACCTCCCAGCCGGCTCCCGTCCGCTTTCTCGACGTCGGCGACATGGTCCCGGCCGGGAAGTCCACATCGGTGAAGTTCGTCGTGAGCGCCAGCCCGAAGTCCTTGACCTGCGCGATGCCCTGGCTCGAGAAGGCGTAGACCCACGCGTCGAGGCCCCGCGAGTCGTAGCCGAGTTCCAGCAGCACCTCGCCGCCGCCGCCCACATCCGCGCGCACGGTGACCCCTTTGGAGAAGTCCTCCGCGCGCGGCGCGTCAATCCCGTTCAGGCGGAAGACGAAGTTGTCGTACTGCGCGTCGCCGGAAGGAAACGCCAGCGTCGCCACGATCGGCCTCGACGTCGAGTCCGGGTTCCTCAATCGGTACGTCGCCTTCAGGCCGACCGCGTAGGTGTCGTACCAGATCAGTCCCTTCCTGCGGTGATCGAGCGCGAGGTTCACCTGGACGCGGCTCGACTCGATCGCGACCAGGCTCAGGTCCTGAATGGTCCGAGTGACCTCCTTGATGAAGATCTTGCCCTGCTCGGTGTGCGAGACCTGCTCGGTGATTATCCTGGGCCGCTCGACGAACAACCCCGGCGCGATTTGCGTGTGCGGCCCGCCCCAGAGCAGGGCCACGTCGCGGGCGAGGCGGTCGTCGAACTCGCCCGACCGCACGATCACGGTGGACCCGAGCGTGAACCAGCCGAAGGTGGCCACGACGTAGATGGCGGCGATGGCGACGAGGCGTCTGGGCGTCATGCCGTCAAGCCTGACGTCGACGTGGCGGAATGTCCTGAGCGTTTTGTGAGCGGCGGCTGAGATCCGCGTCAGATCACGGTCGACGAGGCCGGTGGGTGAGTCCGAACGCGAGTCCCGCGCCGAACATCAGCCCTTCGAACGCGCTGATGAGGGTGCCGGTCATGGGTCGCAGCGTTCCCTCGCCGAGCAGGCGCGCGATGGGCGCCAGTCCGACTGTGGAGTTCTCGAACGCGGCGGCCATGACGTCGAGGCTCGTCCCGATGAGCAGATAGCCGCTGAGGGTCAGCACGACGGACGCGAATGCGCACGCGCCGCCGGTCAGGAGCGCGGTGCGGATACGCGCCATTCCGCGTGGAGCGGCCATCCCGCCGCTCTCGAGCGACGCCGTCGACAGCGCGTAGCCGACGCCGGCTGCGGCGCCGAGCACCAGTCCCTCGAAGGCGCCGCCGATCACCGGCAGGTCGCGGCTGAACATGCCCGAGACGATCGTGCGCGCCAGTCCCTGGGCAAGGCCGCCCACCACCGCGCCGCCGATGCCTCCGCAGATCGCGAGTGCGATCGCCCGCTGCGATCGGGCCAGCGCTTCGGCCGCGGCCAGTCCGGCGCCGACGCCTGCCGCGCCCATCGCGCCCGCGACGCCGCCGACGATGCCGAGCGCGAGAACGACGGCCGGCCGCGCCTGTGATTCGGGGACGAGCAGGAAGGCGATGCCGCCGATGAACCCGGCAATGAGTCCGGCCGCCGCGCCGCCCATGGACGCCGCGGCCCATCGGCTCGACGCGACCCGCGCCGCGCGCCGCAGCCGCAGCTTCACGAGTGCGACCGCCGCGCCCAGGCCGCCCTCCGCGCCGATGAGCGGGACTTCGCCCGCGCCCGGGACGTTCCAGCGCGTATCTCTCAGGATGGCGCGCGCGCGTTTGTGGCCCGGCAGGCTGTCAAGTTCTTTCAGCGCCTCGGCCGTGCCCAGCGCGTGCAGCTCCTCGGCCGCCTCGCGCCGTTCTTCGTCAGTCGCGTCAGTGCTGAGCAGGGCCTCTCGTAGCGCGGCCCGGCCTGCCCCGAGCGAAGTCGAGTGGGGTGTGGGCCGCGGCTCCTGGGGTCGCCGCTCTTCGACCAATCTCGCGGCATCGTCCACTTCCACGACGCCGTTGTGAATGAACTGATACCCGTGCCGCGCGACCGTCCTCACGAACTGGGGCTCGCGCGAGTCATCACCGAGCGCGCGGCGGATGGTGCGGATCGCCTGGCTCAGCGCGCCGTCCGAGACGATGACGTCCTTCCACACGTGGTCGAAGATGTCCTGCTTGGACACCGCGCGCTGGCGCTCGCGGATGAGCAGCACGAGCAGATCGAAGTAGCGCGGAATGAGCGGGACCTCGGCGCCGTCGCGGACGAGCACGCGGTGCGCGGGCGAAAGGACGAAGGGACCGAACTGGTACCGAGGAGACAAGGTGAAGATACTAACTGGTGAACTGGCGAGCTGGCGAGCTGGGCAACTCGGAAACGGGCCGAATCAGGACTGCGCCGACGCCAGGGCACGCTCGAAACTCACCAACCGCCGGACGAGCGCGTTGTAGCGCGAGTGGGCCGCGTCGGAGTCCTCGCGCGCGAGAAGCGTGTAGAGCCGGTGCTCGGCGCCGGATGGTGTGGCTGGCACATCGAGCCCCAACTGTCGCAGCCGGGGCGCGCCGATCGCGACGACGAGTGCCGGGATGGTCTCCGCGCCGCGCGCGAGGTCGGCAAGACCGAGATCAATCAGATCATGGCCGGGTAGCCGACCCATCGAATCAACCATTCATCGGATTATACCGGCGGGGCGCACTCCTTCATGGCCTTGCAGCTCTAGGACCCACCCGCGATGCGGATGTCCTGCACTTTCTTCTCGCCTTCACCGAGCGTCACGCGCACGCCGGATGGCGCGAGCCGCTCCAGGAACGCGGGATCGTTCCACTCGTTCGGCATGACGTCCAGCGTCGCGCCCAGGAGGTACTCGCCGGCCGGCAAGTCCGGCACGACGAACCGTCCCGTCGTCGTCGGCCGGACGGCTTTGATGCGGCGCGACCCCGCTCGTCGCAGATCCGGCGCGGCGGGAAAGACCACGATGAAGTACTCGGGCGCGGGCTGGCCGGTGGGCGTCTGCAGCGTGCCGGAAAGCTCGGTCCGTCGATCCGACAGCGTGATCGTGACGTCACGCAAGTCGACACCCAACTGGATCTCGAATGGCGCGTCGAGCAGATCGACACCGTCCGCGATCGCCGACCGCAGCCACCAGGTCGATGAGATGGTGGCGGGCAGCGGGCTCGACAGCGCGACGACGCCAGGCCCGATGTTTCGGATCTCGAACGTGCCGTCGGCGCCGACCGACACCGCCGACGCGCCGATGAAGGTGTTGCCGATGGTCGTCCCGGCCATGTTGGACGAGTAGGTCCCGTCCGGCGGGCTGACGCCGAGACGCAGCGACGTGAAGGCATTAGGCGGGACCGGCGTCTCGCCGTCGAAGCGCACGCGGCCCGCCATCGTGCTGCCCGGCTGCAGCGTGAGCGCGAGCCCTGAGATGTCCTGCCCGAGAATGTCCACGTCGGCGACCGCGAAGAGCAAGTCGCTCCCGGCCGGCAACGCGGGATTGCCGCTGCCCATCCCTGAGCTGCTGCCGCCGCCTGCACCGGACGCCGGCGCCGGTTCCGCGTCGCCGCGCGTCGCGCGCGCCATGATGCGGTACCGCCCCGGCGCGACGTTGCTGTACGAGAAGCGGCCCTGCGCGTCCGGCGCCTGGCTGAGGACGGGCGTGGTGCCGTTCCCGACCGGCAGCCGCATGCCGTCGAGAATCACCACCAGCCGGACCGCGGCGAAGTTCCGCACGTCGCCGGCAACGACGCCTGAAATCCGCGCTACCGGCACGGCGCCGGCGACGAAATCCACTCCTTCCCGGATCTCTCCTGCGACGACGCGGACGCGCGACGCGTCCCGGAGCCGTGGCGTGCCGGGGAAGTAGGTCGGCGCAAACGAGAAGGACGGCGGCAAGGGCGGCGGCGCCGGGGCCGCGTCAGCCGCGCCCGGTGGCCGCGCTCGGCGCTGCTGGAGTTCGGCCAGGAGCCGCTCCGACTCGGCCGCGGTGCGACGTCCGATCTCGCCCAAGCCCGCCGCTTCCTGCACGGCCACGATCACGTACTCGCTCGGCGCGAGGCCGAAGACGCGGTACAGGCCCCGGTCATCGGTCGTCACGAATCCCGCCGAGGAGAACGCACGCTCGAAGCCGCCGACGCTGTGCGCGTCGACGACGGCTACGCCCGCGCCGGCGACCGGCTGGCCGTCGGCGTCGCGCAGCGTGCCGCTCACTACGGCGCCGCGCGACATCGTCAGCCGGATCGACATCACCTGGCCGTCGGCCAGAACGATCGGCGTTCCCTGCCGTCCCGGCCGCATGGCGCCGAACGCGGCCGGCAAAGACGCTGCCTTGGTGGCGGTCACCGTGAATTGACCCGCCGGCAGTCCCGCGAATTCAAACGCCCCGTCGTCGCCGGTGACCACGCTGCGGCCGTTGGGAACAGTGCCGCCGAGCGTGACCACCGCGCGCCGGATCGGCCGCGGCGTCTCGTCGGCGCTCATGACGACGCCGCGGATGACCGAGCGTCCTTGTGGCGTCGCCGCCGTCGCGTCGCGCGCCTGGTCGGCCATCGCGCAGAAGGGGAGCGCGAGCGCGATGCCGAGGCTGCCGATCACTGTGAGGCGGGTCATGCGGCGCTGCATCACTTGATGACCACGTCGCGAGTCACATTCGCGCCCCAGTCGAGCGAGAAGCGCACGGCTCCAGCCGCAATTTTTTCAAGGAACGCCGCGTCCTGCCACGCCGCGGCCTGGTTGGCCGGCACGGCGACGAGGTAGTACTCCCCCGGCGGCAAGGCAAGTCGAAACCTCCCCGTGCTGAGCGTCCGGACCATCTTGAGCCGCGTGGGGGTCAAGCCGTAGTTCGTGCGTCGGGCGGGATCGACCGGAAACGCGATCACGGCCGCGGCAGTGACCGCCTGGCCGCGTTCGTCACGGACCGCCCCGATCACCGACGGCACCGCACGTGTCACGGTGACGACGACGTCGTCGAAGTCCTGCGTGGCCGCGGCATCGAATGGCTCGTCGGCGTAGTCGCGACCGCGCCACGCCACGGACTTGATCATCCACACGCCGGCGCTCTCGACACGTATGCAGTACGGACCGGCGCGGAGGCCTTCGATGACGAACATGTATGGCGTGCCATCAGGAGTGCGCGACGATCTCGGGAGACCGAGCGAGGGATCGCCATTCGCCGGCTCGAGCCGCACGCTGGGAATCACCGCAGGGGCAGCGTCCGGGATTGTTGGCGCGTCTGGATCGACGACCACGCGACCCGTCATCCGGCTGAGTGGACGAAGCTGCAGGATGAGGTCGGTGGTCTCTCCGCCCCGGACTACGACCGAAGTGCGAGCCGCGAAGCTTGGGGCATTGCTCCGGAAGTCCATTTGTTGAATGGCGGTCCCTGGCGGCGCGCCGGGGACGTACGACATGTTCATGCTCGAACCGCCGGCGCCCGGCGGCGCTGGGAAGCTGGCGGTGAAGCGCCTGGCGAGCGGCGTGACCATGAATTCGGTGAGCGTGAGCGGCGCGTCCAACGTGTAGGCGCCGGCCGGCACGTTCACGAACTCGAATCGGCCGTCGGCGCCGACCAGTGCCGTGGCAGTCTCAGCGCCGTGTCCGAGTTTCTCGAGACCCGGGGCGAGCAGCCGGAGCGTCAGCCGCACGAGCGCCTCCGGCGGACCTTCGACGCGGCCGGCCAGATGCCCGACCGGCGTCGGTTCGAGGCGGATGTCGGCGCCAAGCCGCTCGTCGCCGGCCTTCAAGTCGATGACGCCGGCTTCGGCGACGATCGGAGTGTTGGGAAGAAACGTGATGGGATACGCGAGCGACACGCCGCCCCGCGGCGGCGGGGGCAGCGGGTACCGTCTGACCACGAGGCGCGACGTCGAACTGACGTCGAGTGCGGGCGCCGGCATGCTGCCGCCCGCGCCGACGCCGGTCCCGAGCGACGTGCTCGCCGGCACGGCCGACTGCATCGACGGCACGGATACCAGATAGCGGCCCGGCGCGAGGCCGGAAAACCGGTAGGCGCCGCGGTCGTCGGTCGTCGCCAGCGGCCCGGCCGCCAACTCCGGCCGTCCCTGCACGGCGATTCGTGCGAGCAGGCGGACGTACACGCCGACCACCGGCTCGCCGGCCTCGTCCATGACGGTCCCATTGATCGCGCC
>JANOGJ010000182.1:0-2072 GCA_031405995.1 Acidobacteriota bacterium | reverse complement strand
CGACCGTGTCCGATAAGGCGGCGGTGACCATGCCCATCAGGAAGACCGTGAACAGGAGAAAGAAGCGGAGGTAGCCCCGCTCGCGGTGCAGGTAGCGGGTCGAGAACGCGGCAATGACCGCACAAAGCCCCAAGGTCAGCGTCACGTAGGACAACGACAACAGGTCCAGGACAAACTGAAACTTCAGGTGTCGACGCCGACATGAAGAAGCTGGTGCTGTCGCGCCAGAACGCGACGACGCCGCCGCAGCAGTTCCTGTTCGACAACGGCGCGCGGAAGCAGCTCACCAATAACGAGGACCTGTTCCCGGACCTCACGCGCATGATCGTCCAGCGGTTCACGGTCACCCGCGCCGACGGGTTCACGTTCAGCACGGTCGTGTACCTGCCGTCCAACTACCAGACGGGCACGCGGCTACCGGGCTTCTTCTGGTTCTACCCGGCCGAGTTCACGTCGCAGGAGCAGTACACCGGGCCGAACGGCCTGGAGCCGGCCCCGGCAATGACGTTCCCGAACTTCGGGTCGCTGTCCAAGCAGTTCCTGGTGCGCCTCGGCTACGCCGTCATCGAGAACGACTCGCCCATCGTCGGCCCGACCGGCCAGATGAACAACAACTACGTGAACGACCTGCGGAACAACCTGTCGGCGACGATCGACGAGCTGGATCGGCGTCTGCTCATCGACCGGCAGCGGCTGGCGATTGGCGGCCACAGCTACGGCGCGTTCTCGACCGTGAATGCGATGGTCAACACGCCGTTCTTCAAGGCCGGCATCGCGGGCGACGGCGCCTACAACCGCACGCTCACGCCGCTCGGCTTTCAGAGCGAACGGCGCGACCTGTGGGAAGCACCGAACGTGTACCTCGAGATGTCGCCGTTCCTCAAGGCCAATCAACTCTCAGGCGCGCTGCTGATGTATCACGGCATGCACGACCAGAACGTCGGCACGGATCCGGTGAACTCGACGCGCCTGTTCCACGCCCTGAACGGACTCGGCAAGACGGTCGCGCTCTACCGGTACCCGTTCGAGGACCACGGACCGGCGTCGCGTGAGACGCTGCTGGATCTGTGGTCGCGCTGGGCGGCCTGGCTGGACAAGTACGTGAAGAACCCGCAGCCGATCGTGAAGCCGCCGCCGAATCCCGCGGCCGGCGGCGGCAGAGGCGGCGGCGGACGATAGACGCGACGAATCGTCCTGATACTTGATAACTTGATAAACGGAGGCCGGGTCTTTAGACCCGGCCTCTTTTTTGCGCGCCTCGCGTGGCGTGATCAGCTCTCCCGACGGCGGAGCTGGCGCTCGTCCTTCGGCAAGCTCAGGACGACCCTGAGCTTCGTCGAAGGGTCGAAACCTGCGCCTGCACCGACTTGTCTATCGCCCGATCGCGTGGCCCCCCCTTCCCCACTCTGGCCACGAGCGGCTCCGGCGCGGGTTTCATTCTGACGCGCATCGCGCCACTCCGACGTCGGGCGATCGAATCACCCCACGCGAGGCACGCAGAATGCCGCAAGCTCGCCGCCGAGTTTGTGCTCGTCCGGCGGCCTTAATTCAGGCTGACGACGTAGCCGTCGCGCTGAGCAACGCGGAGTTCTTCGAACGCCGCGGGCCGTCGCTCGGCGGAAGCTTCGTGGCTGCCGGCGAGCTGGCGCAGGACGTCGACAGCGGCAAGGTGTGAATGACAAGCGGAGCCGGCCGAAGCTGGTCTAGGCCTCCAGCCCCAGCTTCCCCCGCAGCTCGGCGACATCCGGCCGGAAGGCCGACGGACTCCGTTCCCCTCGCTGCGCGAAGTCGCTCAGCAGCGCCTCCAGCCGTTCGCGCCCGCGCGCCGTTTTCGCCGCCTGGCGCGGCGTCCTGTTCCCGAGCGCCGGCACCTTCGTGTCGATCCACGCCTCCCAGTGCTTCCGGCCGAGTTCCGCCTCGAGCGCCTCGACCTCCGGCGTGCGCTCGACTTCGTCCGGCGAGGGCGGCGCGGGCGTTCCGCCTCGACTCGTTCGCCGCGCCTCCAGCTCCTTCATGACGTCGGTCACCGTCGTCTCGAGGAGCGTCGCCGCCGATCCGAGCCGCTTCGCGAT
>JANOGJ010000147.1:0-2157 GCA_031405995.1 Acidobacteriota bacterium | reverse complement strand
TGTTGAAGTAGTCGCGGACGGCGTCGATGACTTCGTGGCGGATGCGCAGGATGGCCTGCTGGCGCGGCGCGCGTATCCACAGGTGGCGCCGGTCCATCAGGAAGTCGACGCCGTGTTCCTTCGGCGTGATGGGGTAGTCGTGGGCGGCCGAGACGACCTCGAGTCCGGCGGCGTCGATCTCAAAGCCGCCCGGCGCGCGCGTGTCCGCGCGCACCGTCCCGCGCACGATGACGGCGCTCTCCTGGGCGAGGTGATCGGCCTCCTGGAACGTCTCGTCGCCGACGGTGGCCTTTGACATCACCGCCTGAATGAAGCCGGATCCGTCCCGAAGCTGGAGAAAGTGGATCTTGCCGCTCGAGCGCCGGCTCGCGAGCCAGCCCTTGAGGGTGACCTCACGGCCTTCGTGCGCGGCGATGTCTTCGATGTAGACGTGCATCATGCGAAATCCAGTGGCGGTGCCAAGTCATCCAGTATCGCCTGAAGGCGGGTGCGCGCGCCAACCCCGCGCCGCGCCGCCCGCGGCTACCGCAACTCGTCGATGTGCGCGGCCAGCAGTCCGCCGAGCCGCGCAAACCGATCGTCCTTGTGCAGCGTCTCGCGCACGTATTTCAGCGTACGCGGCATGTACTGGATGTACACGGTGTTCTGGCGCGCGGTCGTCTGATACCCGAACGTGCCGAGCGCTTTCAGGTTGCGCTGCAGCGCCATCAGGTCGAAGCGGCGCCGGAAGCGCTCGGTTTCACCGGACCGGCCCTGGAGCGTGAGGAAGTACGCCAGCAATTCGTCGAGGAGCTGGTCGGGCAGGTCCACGTACGAGTCCCGGAGCAGCGACGCGAGGTCGTAGGTGTCCGGCCCCAGCCTCGCGTCCTGGAAATCGATGATGCAGAGCCGCTCGTCGCGCAGCATCAGGTTCCGGCTGTGGTAGTCGCGGTGACAGATGACCCGTGGCTCGGCCGCCAGTTCGGCGACGATGACCGCGCACTCGGCCGTGAGCGCGGCGCGATCGGCGGGCGCAATCGTCGCGCCCCGATAGGCTTCGAGGTAATGCTTGATGAAGAAGTTGAGCTCCCAGGTCAGCTTCTCGACGTCGAACGCGACGCCGTACGGGAGGTACTTCGAGTTCGCCAGCTCGCGCCCGCGCCGTTGCATGACGTCGATGAACGTCACGGCCTGAACGTAGAGCGACGTGTGTTTGGCGGTCGGCGCCGCGCCGAGGTGCGCCTGCAGCGTGACGTCGCCCAGGTCCTCCAGCGCGAGGACCCCCAAGTCGCCTGCCTGGCCGAAGATGTGGGGGACGGGCAGCGGCATCGCCGCGAACAGCCCCGCGGTGTTCACGAACGGCATCGTGTCGTAGTCGAATGGCACGGTATGCACCGCCAGCACGAACGACTCGCCCTCGGCGGGCAGGATGCGAAAGTACCGTCGATCCGAGGCGTCACCCGTGAGGGGCACCACGCGCGCGCCGGCGACGCCAAACCGGTCCAGATACGCTGCCACGGCGGCGGGGACGGGCGAGTCGGTCACCGCGCCAGTGTACGAAATTCCATCGGGAAGATCGCGACGGCGTCGTGAATCGAGGCGCGATCGCCGGGTCGCGCCAGCCCCGCCGGCACGAGCACCGCGCGGCGGGCCTCGAGGCCGGCCGGCACGGACACCGGGCCGGCGACGACGCAGTCCTCCAGCGTCGCGCCCGCGCCAACGCGGGCCGCCGCCCAGACGACCGATCGCACGACCCGGGCCGAGGGGTCCACGGTCGCACCCGCCTCGATGACGCTCGCGTCGGGCGTTCCGGCCTTGAGCGCCAGCACGCCTCGCAGGTAGTCAGCGGGCGTGCCGACGTCCACGAACGGCCGCCCGACCGGCCATCCGCGCAGGCTACCGGGCCGGCTGGCGAGCCGTTCCCGGTAGAGCCCGGCGACACTCTCCGCGGGAACGCCGTCGGCGAGCGCCGCGAACACCGAGGCCTGCACGGCCTGGATGCCGATGAAGTGCCACGAGCCCACCGCGGCGTCACCGGCGGGCACGAACGCGGTCACCTGGCGCCGGAGGTCCAACCGGACGCCGTTGTAGTGATCCGGCGCCGGATTGGGGACGAGCGCCATCGTCACGTCCGCGCCGCTCTGCGCGTGCATCTGGAGCAGGGGCGCGAGCGGCACC
>JANOGJ010000132.1:0-3927 GCA_031405995.1 Acidobacteriota bacterium | reverse complement strand
TCTTCATGGATCTTCATGGAGCTTCATGGAGCTTCATGGTGAATAGATCGGGCTAGACTCAGGGCCGACTTCAGGATCCAGTCCGTCGGAGGATATCGATGAGAATTCAGACGTTCGCCGTCGTCGCAACCGCCCTGGTTCAACCAGCGCGCCACTCGAGCATCGACGATCGATTCACCGACTTCGGGAACGGTAATGTTGATGGACATAGAAACCTGCTCGATCAACTTAGAACTCAGAACGTGGAACTCAGAACTTTAAGGTCAAAAGCGCGGGCCACAAGCTGCGCCTGGTTCTTCGCATGCCTTGTCGCCGATCCTTCCGCCGGGCTCGAGCTGCGCGGCCGCGCGAGCACGGCCATCCGGCGCTGGCCGACGAGCCCCTCGAGCGACGGCCGCACGAACTCCCACGCGCCCATGTTCTCCGGCTCTTCCTGCACCCACAGCACTTCCTCGAGCGCCGGGTACCCCTCGATGACGCCGAGCATGTCGCGCACCGGCAGCGGGTACAGCTGCTCGACGCGGCAAATGGCGACCGAGGACGCCTTCTCGCGATCCGGGCTCGTCAGCAGATCGACCGCGACCTTGCCCGTGGCGAACACCAGTCGTCGCACGTCGGCCCTGCGCGCGGGCGACGGGTCGTCGATCACCTGCATCCACTTGCCTTCCGCGAGATCGCGCGGGCGCGACGACATGAACGGGTGCCGCAGGAGGCTCTTGGGGGTGAGGACGACGAGCGGGAGCGGGTCCTTGCCGAGGAGCGCGGCCTGCCGCCGCAGGAGGTGAAAGTACTGCGCGGCCGTCGTGCAGTTGGCGACGCGCAGATTGATGTCGGCCGCGAGCTGCAGGAAGCGCTCGGGACGCGCGCTCGCGTGGTCCGGCCCCTGTCCCTCGTAGCCGTGCGGCAGGAGCAGCACGAGCGACGGCTGCAGCCCCCACTTCGTGCGCGCCGAGAGCACGAACTCGTCGAGCACGACCTGCGCGCCGTTGATGAAGTCGCCGTACTGCGCTTCCCAGATCACGAGCCGGTTCGGCGCCTGGACGTTGTAGCCGTACTCGAAGCCGACGGCGGCGTTCTCGCTGAGCGGGCTGTTGCGGATCTCGAACGACGCGCGCGCCGATCCGATCGTCTCGAGGGGCGAGAACCGGCCGCCGTTCTCCGCGTCGTAGAGCACGGCATGCCGGTGACTGAACGTGCCCCGCTCGACGTCCTCGCCCGTGAGACGGATGGGCGTCCCGTCCTCGAGGATCGACGCGAACGCGAGCTCTTCAGCCGAGGCCCAGTCGACTGACGTCGCATCCACGGCGTCGAACGACCGCCGGCGCCGCTCCCGTCCGCGCTCGAGCTTGCGGTGGACGGCGAAACCGACCGGCACGGCAAGGAGACCCTCGTTCAACGCGCGAAGACGCTCGATCGCGACGGCGGTTTCCGCTTTCGCCGCGGTCCCAGGCGCCGCCGCCACCGGCGTGGCTTCGACCAGGTGCTTCTCGGGCTCGAGCACGTCAAGGATGTGCTGCAGGCGATCCATGCGAGCCGCGATGAGTGTGTCCGCGCGTCCCGGCTCGACCACCCCGCGCGACTCGAGGGACGCCGCCCACTGCTGGCGCACGGTAGGCCTCGCCGCAATCGCGCGGTACATCAGCGGCTGCGTGAACGCCGGCTCGTCGCCCTCGTTGTGGCCGAATCGCCGGTACCCGACGAGGTCGATGAGGACGTCGCGCTTGAACCGCGCCCGGTACGCGAACGCCAGCCGCGCCGCCGCCACGCACGCCTCGGGATCGTCCGCGTTGACGTGGACGATCGGGATCTTGAAGCCCCGCGCCAGGCCGCTCGCGTACAACGTGCTGTAGGCATCGGCCGGATCGGTCGTGAACCCAATCTGGTTATTCGCGATGATGTGAATCGTGCCGCCCGTCGTGTAGCCCTCGAGACGATGCAGGTTGAGCGTCTCGGCGACGACCCCCTGGCCCGGAAACGCCGCGTCGCCGTGAATCAGGATCGGCAGCACGGCGTCCGGGTTGAATACGGGCGGGCCAGGCCGGCTCGCGTCCGTCCCCGCCGCCCGCGCCATCCCCTCGATGACTGGATCGATCGCCTCGAGGTGGCTGGGATTCGGCGGCATCGACACCAGGAGCTTCACTTCCTCGCCGCCGTCCACCATGCGCGACGCGCCGAGGTGGTACTTCACGTCGCCGCTCCACTCGACGCCTTCGAGCGCCAGCGCATTCCGGACCGGGTCCTTGAACTCGGCGAAGATCTGCTCGTACGGCTTGCCGAGCACGTGCGCCATGACGTTCAGCCGTCCGCGGTGCGCCATTCCGATGAACGCCTGCCGCATCCCGGCCTCGGCCGCCTCGGCGATCACCTCGTCGAGCACGGGCACGAGCATGTCGAGCCCCTCGATCGAAAACCGCGTCTTGCCGGGAAACGACCGGTGCAGGAACTTCTCGAACGCCTCCACATCGGTCAGCCGCTCGAGCAGCGCGGCGCGATCGATCGGGTCGGCGGGCGCGGTGAAGCGGCCGGTCTCGACGGCCTCCCGCAGCCACCGGCGTTCATCCGGCTGGTGGATGTGCGCGAAGTCGTACCCGGTCGTGGAGGAGTAGATCCGCCGCAGCCGGCTGACTACCTCAGCCATCGACGCGGCGCCCTTCGCGACGGCGCCTTCGATGAGCGTGGCCGGCAGGTTCTCGAGGTCCGACTCGGAGAGACCATGTGTCTCGACCTCGAGCAGAGGATCGCCGGGCGGGCGGCCGCCTAACGGATCGATGTGGGCGGCAAGGTGGCCGTAGCGGCGGATCGATTGGGCGAGATTGAACGCGGAAACCAGGTTCAGGGGTTCACGGTTCAGGGTTCTGGTTCCGAGGTTCAGGCGTTCTGCGGGGCCTGCCCCGAGCGGAGTCGAGGGGTTCGCGTCAAAGAACGCGCGCACGTCCGCGGCGACCGACGAAGGGTCGCGCTGATAGCGTTCGTGCAACTCGGCGAGATAGCCGGCGTTGACGCCCTGGAAGTCAGTCCAACTCACTGGCCCACCATCAAACTTCGATCCTATCAGTGTCCGGATCACAACACCTCAACACGGAGGGCACGGAAGGACGGATGGCGCGGAGACATTGTGGGGCAACCCAATGTCTCTCCGATTCCCCCGTGCCTCCGCGTCCTCCGTGTTGAAAGCTCTTGTGATCAGTCCGCTTTCAGTGTCCGTGCGGGATCCACGCGCATGGCGCGCGCGGCGGGCGCCCACATCGCGACAACGCCGACCAGCAGCACGATCGCCGTGACCCCCGCGAACGTCATGGGATCGCTGGCCGAGATGCCGAAGAGCAGCGAACGCGTGAACTGCGCGAGCAGCATGGCCAGCCCGAGGCCGATCACCGCGCCGATCGCCACGACGCGGAGTCCCTCGCCGAGGACCATGCGCCGGATCGACGCCGGCGCGGCGCCGAGCGCGAGCCGCACGCCGAACTCCCGGCGGCGCTGCCCGACCGAGTAGGAAATCACGCCGTACAGCCCGGCCGCCGCGAGCGCCAGCGCGAGCGCCGCGAAGCCGACGAAGAGGCCACTGATGATGTTCGTGCTCGAAAGCTCGTCGTCCACGATGTGACTGAGCGTCTTGAGATTCGACACCGCGACGTTCGGATCCTGCCGGCGCATGACCGCGCGCACATCGGCCATGTCGACGCCGGCGTCCGATCGCACAAGGACGCTCATCGAGCGGCCGGGCCACTGCGCGAACGGCACGTAGATCTGCGGATCGGTCAGCGTCCAATTCACGGTATTCGGCGTGTCGACGGCGACGCCCACGATGGTGACCGCGCGATCGGGCGTGCCGCCGCCCGCGATCACGACGGTCCGGCCGACTGCATTCGGCAGGGTGTCGAAGTACCGCTCGGCCGCCAATCGACTGAGGATCGCGACGGGTTGCGA
>JANOGJ010000547.1:0-5864 GCA_031405995.1 Acidobacteriota bacterium | reverse complement strand
GTCGAGCCTCGGCCACACGAAGGTCTCCGAGTTGCGGGGCGGCACGGTCAACACGTTTTATGTGCATCCGGTGTATGAGGGTCTGGCGGTGGCGAGCGCGAGCGATCTGTCGGGCGGCACCGCCGGCGAGAATGCGGCGATGATCGACGCCGTGCTCAAAGGGGGCGCGGGGCCGCGCCGGGACGTCGTGCTCCTGAATGCCGGGGCGGCGTTGCTCGTGGCCGGGAGGGTCGAGTCGCTGGCCGCCGGCGCGGCCCTCGCGGCCGAGAGCATCGCGAGCGGCCGCGCCCGCGCGGCCCTCGATCGACTGAGGGAGGTCTGCGGGTCGTGACGGGCAATTTCCTGGCCGCGGTGGTCGCCGGCGCGAAACGCGCCGCGGAGGAACGGGCACGCGCCGCCAAAGCCGGTGCGCTCGACCGCGCGGCGGCGGCGTGGCAACCCCGCGGCTCCGTGTTCGCCAGGGCGCTGGCCGCGCCGGGAGTCCGTATCATCGCCGAGTGCAAGCGGCGGTCGCCGTCGCGCGGCATTCTTCGGGCGGCCTACGATCCGGTGGCGATCGCGCGCGCGAACGCGGACGCCGGGGCGGCCGCCATCTCGGTCCTGACGGAGCCGACGTTCTTCGACGGGTCGCTCGACGACCTGCGGGCGGTCCGCGAGGCGGTGAAGACGACGGCCACGCTCCTCCGCAAGGACTTCATCGCGACCGACGTGCAGCTGGTTGAAGCTCGGGCCGCCGGCGCCGACGCGGTGCTCCTCATCGTCGCCGCGTGTGACGACCCGACGCTCCGGCGGCTGATGGCGCGCGCCTTCGAGCTCGACCTGGCGGCTCTCGTCGAAGTTCACGACGGTGACGAGCTCTCGCGCGCGGTGGACGCCGGCGCCGCGATTATCGGCGTCAACAGCCGGAATCTCCGCACGCTCGAGGTGGACCCGTCCGTCTTCGAGTTGCTGGCGGGGCGCGTGCCGGCAGGCGGCGTCGTGGTCGCCGAAAGCGGTCTCGGCCGCGGGGCGGACCTCGTCCGTCTCCTGTCGCTCGGGTACCACGCGTTTCTCATCGGTGAGCGATTCGTCACGGCCGACGACCCTGGTCAGGCGCTCCGGGACGTGCTCCAGGAGACCGAGGGCGCGACGCCATGAGGGTCCGCGTGAAGATCTGCGGCATCACGCGGCGCGAGGACGCGCAGCTCGCCGTCGAGCTGGGCGCCGACGCCCTCGGGTTCGTGTTCTGGCCGGATAGCCCGCGGGCGCTGACGTCGGACCGCGCGAGGGAGATCGTGCGCAGCCTCCCCGCGTCCGTCACCAAGGTGGGTGTCTTCGTCGATCCCCTGCCGGACGACGTGGCCTGGCTCGTCGAATCGATTGGGCTCGATACCATCCAGTTGCACGGCAGGGAGGCGGTCGAGCGCTTCGAGTTCGTGGGCGTCGCGCTGGTCAAGGCCGTTCGGCTCGAGACCGATCAGGATGTCGAGCGCGCGGCCGATTTGCCGGAGTTCGTCACGCCGCTCGTCGACGCGTCGGATCGCGCGCGGCCCGGCGGCACGGGCCGCCTCGCGGACTGGCGGCGGGCGGCGCTGCTCGCCGCGCGCCGGCCGATCATGCTGGCCGGGGGCCTCGTGGCCGGCAATGTCGCGGACGCGATCCGTACGGTGCGGCCGTGGGCCGTGGACGTGTCGTCCGGGGTCGAGCGGTACCCGGGTATCAAGGACGCCGAGCGCATGACGCAGTTCTTTCAGGCGGTCTCGGGCGTGAGAGTGGAGGAGCCGTGAGCGCGGAGAGAGAGACTACGCCCGGGCCCGTGTTTGGCCGGCGTGATCCCGACGCACGGGGCTACTTCGGCGAGTTCGGCGGCCGCTTCGTTCCCGAGACATTGATGGCGCCGGTCGAAGCGTTGACCGCCGCGTATCTTGCGGCGCGGAAGGACCCGGCGTTCGTCGCGTCGCTGACGCATCTCCTCTCAACCTACGTTGGACGGCCGACGCCGCTGTACGAAGCCAGCCGTGCGCCGGGGACGACCGGCGTGCGCCTGCTCCTCAAGCGCGAGGACCTCGCGCACACAGGCGCGCACAAGATCAACAACGCGTTGGGGCAGGCGCTGCTCGCAAGGCGGATGGGACGCGGCCGCATCATCGCCGAGACGGGCGCCGGCCAGCATGGCGTGGCGACGGCCACCGCCTGCGCGCTCCTCGGGCTCGAGTGCGTCGTCTACATGGGCGCCGACGACATGGCGCGCCAGGCGCTGAACGTGTTCAGGATGCGCCTGCTTGGCGCGACCGTGGAACGCGTCGACAGCGGGAGCCGCACGCTCAAAGATGCCATTAACGAAGCGATGCGCGACTGGGTGTCGAACGCCGAGTCCACCTACTACCTGCTTGGATCGGTGCTCGGCCCGCATCCCTATCCGCTCATGGTGCGCGAGTTCCAGTCCGTCATCGGACAGGAGGCGCGCCAGCAGGTGACGGCGGTGGCAGGTCGTTTACCGGATCTCGCGGTGGCGTCGGTCGGCGGCGGCAGCAACTCGATGGGACTCTTCGACGCGTTTATTGATGATCCTGGCGTGCGCCTGGTCGGCGTCGAGGCCGGTGGGCGGAGCCTGCGGCCTGGCGATCACGCCGCGCGATTTGCAGGTGGCGCGACCGGTGTCCTGCACGGCACGCGGAGCCGGGTGCTGCAGGATCGAAGCGGCAACATCCTCCCGACGCACTCGATTTCGGCCGGACTCGACTATCCCTCCGTTGGCCCTGAGCACGCGTGGCTCGAAGCGCGTGGCCGAACGGAGTACGCGTGGGTGAACGATCGGGATGCGCTCGAAGGGTTCGAGTGGCTCGCGAGGACGGAGGGGATTCTGCCGGCGCTTGAGGCGTCCCACGCCGTCGCCTGGGTCCGGCAGCAGCTGCCGAGCCTGGCCGCCGGCACGATCGTGCTGATCAACGTGTCCGGGCGCGGCGACAAGGACGTGGAGACGGTGCGCCGGCACATCACGGAGCGAGAGGCGGGCGCGCCATGAGCCGGCTGACCGCGACGTTCGATGCGCTGCGCGCGCGGGGAGCGAAGGGGCTCGTGACGTACGTCACGGCCGGCGACCCCGACCTCGTCCGATCGGCCGAGGTTGTGCGGGCGCTGGCGCGCGGCGGCGCGGACGTGATCGAGGTGGGCGTGCCGTTTTCAGACCCGCTCGCGGACGGCCCGGCGATTCAGCGTGCCACGGAACGGGCGCTGGCGGCGGGGAGCGACCTGGCCGCGTCGCTCGATCTGATTGCCGGCGTCCGGCGCGACGTCACGGCGCCTCTCGTGCTGTTCAGCTACGTCAACCCGATCCTCCGCATGGGCCTGGAGGCGTTCGTCGATCGCGCCTCACACGCGGGCGTGGATGGCGTCCTGCTGCTGGACCTGCCGATCGAAGAGGCCGCCGCGACGCGGGCGGCCCTCGATCGCCGCGGCATCGATCAGATCTTTCTGGTGAGTCCGACGACAACGGAGGCGCGAGTGGCGGAAGCGGCGCGCCTCGGCCGCGGGTTTCTGTACGCGATTTCGCGGCTGGGCGTGACCGGAACGCAGGCGACGGTTGCTGCGACCGCCGAGCCGCTCGTGCGGCGCATTCGCGCGGCCACCGCGCTGCCGATCGCGCTGGGGTTCGGCATCGCCACGCCCGAGCACGTGCAGCGGGTGTGGTCGTTCGCGGATGCCGCGGTGGTCGGCAGCGCGATCGAGGACGTTGTCGGATCGGCCGCGGCGCAGGGCCAGGACCCGGCCGCCGCGGTGGAGACCTTCGTGCGGTGGCTGAAGGGGCCGTGACGTGACGATCGACGAGCTGCGCGCGCGCATCGACACGATCGACCGGCGGCTCGTCGCGCTGCTCGGCGAGAGGGCGGCGTGCGCGCTCGAGATCGGGCGCCTCAAGGAGGAAGCGGGCCTGCCCATTTACCAGCCGGTGCGTGAGGCCGAGGTTCTGGCCAATGTCCGGGCGGCCAACGAGGGGCCGCTCGACAATGAAGCGATCGCGAGGCTGTTCGAGCGGGTGATCGACGAAGCCCGCCGGCTCGAGCGGCGGTCGGCGGCGAAGCCCTCGAAGGACTGACGGAGCAACACAACGGTAGAATTGGATTGGAAGAACGGGGTGGGCACATGGTCGTAGTCATGCGCGAGCGGGCGAGCGAGGCCGAGATTCAGGCCGTCATCGCCCAGCTCACCGAGATGGGATTCGACGTGCACCGATCGACGGGCGCGTCACGCACGGTCATCGGCGCGGTGGGCAACGGCAACGGCGACCCGCAGCTGCTCGAGGTGCAGCCGGGCGTGCAGGAGGTGCTGCGCATTTCGGAGCCGTACAAGCTCGCCGGCCGCACGTTCAAACCGGAGAACACGGTGGTCGTCGTCGGCGACGTTCGCATCGGCGGCGACGAGGTCGTGGTGATGGCGGGCCCGTGCTCGGCCGAGTCCGAGGAACAGGTCGAGGCCTCCGCCGCGGCCGTGAAGCGCGCCGGCGCCAAGGTGCTTCGTGGCGGCGCGTTCAAACCGCGAAGCTCGCCGTACAGCTTTCAGGGACTGGGCGAGGCGGGCTTGCGGATGCTGCGCGCGGCCGCCGATCGGCACGACCTCAAGCTCGTGACGGAAGTGATGGAGATCAGCCAGATCGAGATGATCGAGGGCTACGCGGACATCCTGCAGGTCGGCGCGCGCAACATGCAGAACTTCTCGCTCCTGCGCGAGCTCGGCCGCTCGCGAAAGCCGGTCATGCTGAAGCGGGGGATTTCCGCGACGATCGAGGAGTGGCTTCTGTCCGCCGAGTACGTGCTGGCGGGCGGGAATACCCAGCTCATGCTGTGCGAGCGCGGCATCCGGACGTTCGAGAGCTACACGCGCAACACGCTCGACATCTCGGCGATTCCCGTCGTGCAGAAGCTCAGCCACCTTCCGATCGTCGTCGATCCGAGCCATGGGACCGGCCGGCGGGACAAGGTCGCGCCGATGGCGCGGGCGGCGGTCGCGGCCGGCGCGGACGGCCTGCTGATCGAAGTGCATTGCGACCCGGACCGCGCGCGGTCTGACGGCGCGCAGTCGCTCTTTCCGGCGCAGTTCGAGCAGCTCATGGCCGAGCTGCGGATCATCGCGCCGGCCATTGGACGGAGCATTTGCGTCGAGCCGGTCGCGCGGCGCGGCTGGAGCCGCTAGCCGGTATGACCGGCCCGCCCGGCCTCGACCCGCCCTGCGCCACGGTCGGCGTCGCCGGGCTGGGCGTGATCGGCGGATCGATCGCGTTGCGGGTCCGCGCGACGTGGCCGGGCGTGCGGGTGGTCGGCCTCGATCGGCGGCGGGTCATCCAGGAGGCTATGCGCGCCGGCGTGATCCACGACTACCGGCCGACGCTCTCCGACCTGGCCGACTGCGACCTCATCATTCTCGCGACGCCCGTGCCCGCGATCCTTGAACTGCTGGAGGAAGCGGCGTCAGGAGCGGGTCCGCGGGCGGTCATCACCGACGTCGGATCCACCAAGCGCGCGATCACGGCCGCCGCGGCGAGGCTGGGTCTCACGCGGTTTGTCGGCGGGCATCCGATGGCCGGCTCGGAGCACGCCGGCCTGGGACACGCGCGCGCGACGCTGTTCGAGGGACGCCCGTGGCTGATTGTCGCTGCGGACAGCGACCGCGGCGATGCCGTGACGCTCGTCGAGCGCTTCGTGCGCGGACTGGGCGCGGAACCGCGGCGCATCGAGGCGGCCGCCCATGACCGCATCATGGCCTACGTCAGTCACGTGCCGCAGCTCGTGGCGGCGGCGTTGATGACGTCGGCGGGAGAGCGATGCGGCCAGGCCGCGTTCGCGGCCTCCGGCCCGGCGTTCGCCGAGATGACGCGCGTGGCGGCGAGC
>JANOGJ010000052.1:0-2144 GCA_031405995.1 Acidobacteriota bacterium | reverse complement strand
CCCGCCCGGAAGTCGCTGTCGTGCTAAACGATTTGTACAAGCCGTTCCTGCGGACCGAGAATCCGTTTCTGACGATGAGTCTGGAGAGCGCGGAAACAACCAAGTACGTCGCCAACTGCATGCTGGCGACGAAGATCAGTTTCATCAACGAGATGGCCAACCTGTGCGAGCGCGTGGGGGCGGATATCAACGATGTCCGGCGGGGGATTGGGCATGATCAGCGGATCGGTTTTTCATTCCTGTTTCCCGGCGTCGGGTACGGCGGGAGCTGCTTCCCGAAGGACGTCAAGGCCATCGTCAGGTTTTCCGCCGACAAGAAGTACCGGTTCCGGATTCTCGAGGCCGTCGAAGCCGTCAATTACGCGCAGAAGTTGACGCTCCTCGACAAGCTGGACCGCCACTTCGGCAAGTCACTCAAGGGCAAGACGATCGCGGTCTGGGGCCTGGCGTTCAAGCCCCGGACGGACGACATGCGGGAGGCGCCCGCGATTCCGATCATCAAGGGGCTGCTCGCGCGGCGGGCCCGCGTCCAGGCGTTCGACCCGAAGGCGCGGGAAGTGGCGCAGCGCCTCTTCAAATCGAAGGTCCGCTTCGCGCGCCACGCCTACGAGGCGCTTCGCGGCGCCGACGCGCTGATCGTCGTCACCGAGTGGAACGAGTTCCGGGAGCCCGATTTCGTTCGCATGAAGCGGACCATGAAGCAGCCGGTCGTGTTCTACGGCCGCAACATCTACACCCCCAAACAGAACCGCGCCGCCGGCTATACCTATTACTCTATCGGCCGGCCATGACCACGGTCGTCGTCACGGGCGGGGCCGGCTACGTCGGCAGTCACGCCGTCAAGGCGCTGGCCGCCGCCGGCCGCGACGTCGTGGTGTACGACGACCTGTCGGCGGGGCATGCCGAGGCGATCACGCGGGTGGCCGGCGCGTTTCCCGGCCGCCGGATCTCCCTCGTCCGCGGCGACATCCTGGATCGGGCGGCGCTCGAGGCCGCGCTGCGCGCGTCGGGCGCCACCGCCGTCCTGCATTTCGCGGCGCGGCTGCTGGTCGGCGAGTCGATGAGGGACCCGATCGGCTACTATCGCGCGAACGTGGGCGGCACGATGACCCTGCTCGGGGCGATGGCGGACGCCGGCGTGCAGCGCCTGGTGTTCTCGTCCACCGCCGCGACGTTCGGCGAGCCGCGCGCGACCCCCATCGACGAGGACCACCCGCAGCACCCCATCAATCCGTACGGCGAGACCAAGCTCGCCGTCGAGCGCGCGCTGCCGCACGTCGAGCGCGCGACGGGCATCCGGTCCGTCACCTTCCGGTATTTCAACGCCGCCGGAGCCGACCCGGACGGCCTCCTCGGTGAGGACCACGAGCCCGAGGAACACCTCATTCCGCTCGCGATTGCCGCCGCGCGTGGCGGGGCGCCGCTGACCGTCTTCGGCGACGACTACGACACGCCGGACGGCACCTGCCTGCGCGACTACGTGCACGTGTCCGATCTGGCGGACGCGCACGTCGCCGCGCTCGGCGCGCTCGAGGCCGGCGGCGCCTCGGCCGCGTACAACCTGGGCAACGGGCAGGGGATGTCGGTGCGCGAGGTCATCGCGGCGGTCGGCCGGGCGGCGGGCCGGGCCGTGCCGCACCACATCGGTCCGCGGCGCGCCGGGGATCCGGCGCGTCTGGTCGCCGCCAACGCGCGGGCGCGGCGAGACCTCGGCTGGGCGCCGCGGCTGGGCGCCCTCGAGGCGATCGTCGACACGGCGTGGCGGTGGCACGACCGGCATCCGCGCGGTTACAAGGACGCCGGCTGATGTCGCGGCTCAAGGGCGTGCTGACCGATCCGCTGCTCTCGGTCGTGATGCCCGTCTACAACGAACGGGCCACCATCGACGAGATCATCCCGCGCGTCCTGGCCGTGCCCCTGCGCACGGAGCTCATCGTCGTGGACGACGGCTCGACGGATGGCACGCGGGAGCGGCTCGTCGCGCTCGCCGCGACGCACAAGTTCCGGCTCATTCTCCAGCCCGGCAACCGGGGCAAGGGATCGGCGCTGCAACGGGGCTTCCGGGAGGTGACGGGCGATCTGGTGGTCATCCAGGACGCCGACCTCGAGTACTCGCCCGAGGAGCTGCCGGACCTCATCGCGCT
>JANOGJ010000846.1:0-2529 GCA_031405995.1 Acidobacteriota bacterium | reverse complement strand
GACGTGATGGCCATGGACACCGCCTTCTTCAAGCACCTCGAGGACGTGTTCCCCGGCTCCGACATGCGGGCGCACAGCGACGAGAAGCTGCACAACCACGGGTCGTCGACCATCAAGTACGGCCGCGGGTCGGTGCTGACGGTCGACCTGACGAATCGCTGCAACATGATGTGCGATCCGTGCTTCATGGACGCGAACCAGGTTGGGTTCGTCCACGAGCTGGGCTGGGACGAAATCAAGACCATGCTCGACAACGCGATTACGATCAAACCCAAGCGCCAGATGTCGGTGCAGTTTTCGGGCGGGGAGCCGACGCTCTCCCCGTACTTCCTGGACGCCGTCCGCTACTCGCGCACGGTGGGCTACAACTCGGTGCAGGCGGCGACGAACGGCATCGAGTTCGCCAAGAGCCCGGACTTCGCACGGGCCGCGGCCGACGCCGGCTTGGGCTACGTCTACCTGCAGTTCGACGGGATCGGCAACGCGGCCAACGCGCACCGGCTCGTCGGCAACCTGTTCGACGTCAAGCTGCGCGCGATTGAGAACCTCTGGCGCGCGGGCGTCGACATCGTTCCGGTCACGACGATCGTCAACGGCGTCAACAACGAGCAGGTCGGGCGCATCGTCCAGTTCGCGCTCGACAACCCGAAGAAGATTTCGTTCCTTTCGTTCCAGCCGGTGTCGTTCACGGGCCGCGACGAGGAGATCACCGACGAGCGTCGGCACGCGCAGCGCTACACGCTGTCGCACCTGGCCCACGACGTGAAGAACCAAACGGGTCTCGGCGAGCCCGTGCGGGACTGGTTTCCGATCTCGTTCATGGGCACCTTCAGCGACTGGGCGGACCTCACGCACGGTCAGCAGGCGGAGTTCGGCCAGCTCTCGTGCGGCTGCCACCCGAACTGCGGCGTCGGCATGGCGGTCATGATCGACAAGGAAACCAAGGAAGCCGTCCCGGTGACGGAGTTCATGCACCTCGAGCCGCTGGCCAGGGACATCGCCCGGGTCAACGACGCCGCGCGCGGCAAGTTCCTGTCGGTTGTTGGCATGGCGCTGGCGCTCGTGAAGAACTACGACCCGTTCAAGTCGCCGACGCATTTCAAGATGACAGATCTCCTAAAGAAGTTCGACAAGACGTTCGGCGCGACCGGCAAGAACTACGGCAAGGTCACGGGCGACCGCACGATGGAGGACATCGAGAAGCGGCGCGGGGACCGCTGGAACTTCCTGTTCATCGCGGGGATGTGGTTCCAGGATCTGTTCAACTACGACTTCCGGCGCACCGAGCGCTGCATCATCCCTTACGCGACGCAGGAAGGCGAGATCAGCTTCTGCGCCTACAACACGGGCATCGGCTGGCGGAACATCATCGAGAAGATGCACATGACGGCGACGCTCACCAAGTGGTACGACGAGCACGGCCGGCATGAGATCTTCGCGGGCGGCAAGAAGGTCGCG
This sequence comes from Acidobacteriota bacterium, assembly GCA_031405995.1. Taxonomy (GTDB): domain Bacteria; phylum Acidobacteriota; class Vicinamibacteria; order Vicinamibacterales; family SCN-69-37; genus JANOGJ01. Next base: position 1,071 of record JANOGJ010000846.1, on the reverse strand, counting down.
CTCGAGTCCGCGTCCCACACCCTCAAGCTCGACGCCGAAGCGGTGGCCAAGGGCATTCAGACCGACCTCGACGAGAAGGGCATCGCCAAGACCGCGCGCGAGGAGAAGCTGCGCGCGCGCAAGGCGCAGCACGAGCACGAGAAGATGGCGGAGCTCTACCGCCAGGTCGTGCTGAAGGAAGCCAAGCCGGAACTCGCGACGGGCCTGCAGATTCAGGGCCTCGGTGGCAAGAAGAAGCCCGAGGAGACTGTCGCGCAGTAAGGGGTCTTCAGTTCGAAGTGTGAACTTCGACCTTCGACGTTTCGCTTCGGGGCCGGGTGGGGAAACTCATCCGGCCCGTTTTACGTACAAAGCCGGTGTAGGATTCCGTCCCATGCGCCCAATCCGCCTCGCCATGGTCTCTCTCGTTCTCGCCGCCGCTCTCGCGCTGGTTGTCCAGGCGCAGGCACCAGGGGCCGGCGGCCGACACTTTCCTGCGGCTGGTACGTGGGCGGCTCGCGATCCGGGGACTCTCGGGTTGGACAAGGCCAAGATTGACGACGCGATCGCGTTTGCGGTGGCGAACCAGAACGCGCGGACCAAGGACCTCGCCGCGGACATCCCGGCGACCTTCAAGAACGAGGCGCCCTACAACAACCTGATCGGTCCGACGCAGGAGCGCGCCGGGTCGAACGGTGTCATCATCCGCCGCGGCTACGTCGTCGCCGAATGGGGCGACACCGCGCGCGCGGACATGACGTTCAGCGTGACGAAGACGTTCCTCTCGACCGTCGTCGGGCTCGCGTTCGACCGGGGTCAGATCAAGAACGTGCAGGAACGCGTGGCGTCCGCGATGCCGTCGGGCGTGGATCTGTTCACGGCCGAGCACAACGCGAAGATCACCTGGGAGCACCTGCTGCGCCAGACCAGTGATTGGTCGGGCACGCTCTGGGGCAAGCCCGACTGGGCCGATCGCCCGCCATCGGGTCAGACGCCGGACCAGTGGCCAAATCGGGTCATGCACGAGCCGGGGACGTTCTATAAATACAACGACGCGCGCGTCAACGTGCTGGCGCTGGCCGCGCTCTATGT
>JANOGJ010000766.1:0-5404 GCA_031405995.1 Acidobacteriota bacterium | reverse complement strand
GTTATTGGCTATTGCATTGGGTCATTGACCATTGGGTATTGCATTGCCCCATTGCCTCATTGCCTCATTATCTTGAGATCTTGGATCTTCTTCTCGCCCTCGCCGAGCGTGATCTTGAACGCCGCGGCCGCGACCTGCTCGAGAAACGCCGCGTCGTACAGGTTCTCCGGCTCGAAGTCGGTGAGCGCGGCCATGTAGTACTCGCCCTGCGGCAACGGCGAGATCCGGAACTTCCCGTCGCTCGCGGGCCGCATGGGCGGACGCAGACGCTGGGAGAGCGGCGTCCATGCGGACTTGTCCGCCGGGAACACGAACACGAAGTACTCCGGCGCCGGACGTCCCGCCGCGTCGACGAGCGTGCCCGAAATCTGGCTCGTCCGATCCGTAAAGGTAATGACGATGTCGGTGACGTCCTCACCAGCCTTCACCTCGAACCCCGACTGGAGCGCGTCCCGGCCGCGGGTCACGACGGACTTCGTCATCCACGAGCTGCCGGGCGGCGAGCCCGGAGGCACCGGGGCGTTCGCGCTGAGGATGTACTGCCCCGGCATGACGCCCGCGAACGTGAACGTCCCGTCGGCGGCGATCGGGCCCATGAACATGCTGTTCATCTGCGCCGCCGAGACGTTGCCAGTCATGGCGACATCCAGCATCGATGCAGACCCGAACATGATGCGCGTGCCGACGAGGTTCGCCGGTTGCGCGAGCGTCGTCGCCTCGAACACGACGCGGCCCGACACCGTCAAGCCAGGCTGCAGCGCCAGGGAAAGGCCCGAGATGTCGCGCCCCTCGACAGTGACGTCTGCCAAACCCCAGAGATCAAGCACCGGCCGCGCCGGCGCTGCGCCGGGTGACGGCGGCCCAGGCGGCGGGGGCGGCTGGCTCGAGGCCCGCGCCACGACAACGTACTGGCCCGGCCGCACCGACGGAAACGTGAATCGCCCCTGCGCGTCCACCACCGGCCGCATGCCGGCGTCCATCTGCGCGTTGAAGTCCATCCGCGCCGGCGTGAGGCTGAGCTGCGCGCCGCGCGCCGGCTGCCCGTCCGGCCGCGTCACGGTCCCTTGAATCCTCGCCGTCGCCACCAGGTTCATCACGAGATCGACGCCCGATCGCTCCTCGCCGGCGGCGACCGTGATCATCGTGGCCGCAGCGGGGTCCGACACACCCGGATAGAACACCGATGCATACGTGACCGGCGGTCCCTGCGGCGGAGGCGCCGCCTGCGTGCCGACCGCCGGCGCGGGCCCGCTCTGCTGAAGCGCCCACCGCACCTCTTCCGGCGTCGTCATCCTCGCACCCGACCCCGAGGCGGCCTGGAAGCCGGGCGACGCGGCAACGACGTACGACCCCGGCGGTACGCCAAACAGCCGGTACTCACCCAGATCGTTCGTCTGCGAGAAGATCAACCCAATGTTCAGCCCGAGATTCGCCTGCATAAGGCGGCGCTGTCCGCTGATCGTCCGGTACTCCATCAGTTGTGGCCGCACGCCGGCCTGTGGATTGCCGCTCTCATCGACGATGCGCCCGGTGATGACCGCGCCGCGCGTGAGCTTGACGTCGGCCCTCGCCTGCTCCGCGTCAGCGAGCGCGATGGGCAACCCTGGACCCCGGCCGGGACGCTTCGAGCCGTAGTACTCGGTGATCCAACCGCCCTTGGTGACGGTCAGGGTGTAGCGGCCGGCCGGCAAACTTGCCAGCACGAACCGTCCGCGGTCGTCGGTCACCGCGGCGAGACTCGCGCGCATGCCCGTCGTCGCGTCCGATCCGTTGACCGCGATCACGACCCGTCGCACCGGCCGGCCGCCGGGCTCGTCGGCCGTCACCACGCCGCTGATGCTCGCGGTTCCGACCGCAGGCGGCCGACTAGCGTCGCGCGCGCCCTGAGGTGTTTGCGCCTCGAGCGAAACGACGGCCAGGAGCGCGAGCAGCGGAATGGCCCTCATCGCACCCGGCTCGCGGTGAGCGGCAGGCTCTTCCGGTCGCCCTCGGCGACCGACAGGCGAGTGGCGAGCCGCGCGATCGACGCATAGAACGCCGCGTCGCCGTCAGGCGCCGACTCATTGAGCAGCGCGACGACGAGGTACTCGCCCGCGGGTGGCAGTCGCACGGAATAGGATCCGTTCTGTCGCGCGAAGGTGGTGACCGTCCGCCTTGGCGATCGTCCGTTGGCGAACCAGGACTGGAAGTCCGCGGGAAACACCAGTACGGCCACATCGTCATCCGCGGTTGCGCCCTGCACCGTCCCGGAAAGTTCCGCGACTCGATCCGAGAACGTGATGACGACCCCGCTCAAGTCGGCCGAGGTGAGGTCGACGGGCCGGTCGAGCGCGTTCGTGCTGCCGGCCTGAATGGACTTGATGCTCCACTCGGGCCCCGGCGGCGGCACGTTGATCCAGTACCGGCCAGGCGCCAGCCCTCCGGTGGCGAACCGCCCTTCCGCGTCGGGACGGGTGGGCGCATTGAAGGCCGGAGACGGAGGCCGGCCCTCCGCAAGCTGCAATGCCACCGTGAGTTGCTGCATCCGCTGGCCGGCGGGCCGCGCGGCGGTGCCCTCGAACTCGAGGTGGCCGCTCACACGGATGCCGGAACGAAACGCGAGACTGACGTCGGTCACGTCGCTGTCGCCGACGGCGACCGGCGTCTCCGCCCAGAACGACGGCCCGGCCGCGGCCGTCGGCGGCATCACGATCGACGGCTCCGAAATGACACCCCCGACGATCGACATCGACTCGGACGGCATGAACTGCGGGCGCGGGACCCTGTAGGCCTTCGCGAGGTATTGCCCGGCGGGCACACCCAGCATCGTGAATCGCCCGCTCGCGTCGGTCATCGACAGCGCGGCCTCGAAGCCGCTTTCAGTCGAAAGGTCCTCGGAATCGGCGGGAACAAGCCGCACGCCGACACCGGCCACCGGGCCGTCCGAGCTGGTGATCGTCCCGGATACCCGCACGGTCGGCACCGGCTTCAGCGTGAGATCGACGCCCGTTCGTGCGTCACCCGATCCGAGGGTGACGACCGAGGCCTGCGACGCGCTTGCCGCCGCCGGATAGAACGTCGTGCGATAGACAAAGATGCGGCCATCCGCCGTCGGCGGCAGCACGTTGGATCCGCCGCCGCTGATCGGCGACATGTTGAGCTGCAGTTGCTGATCACCCACGGTGATGCCGCCCGATGACGGACTCGGCGCGCCGCTGTCCATCCTCCGTTGGTTCACGCTGCTCATCGAAGCCGCCGACCCAGAGCTCATGGCATCCATGTACTCGGCCACGCTCGACGCCGGAACCGATGTGACCGTCGATGGAATCGCGACGACGTAGTCGCCGGGCATGAGCGAGGCGAGCCGATACATGCCCCGGTCGTCGGTTTGGGTGTTATTGGAGATGACGAAGCGCCGGCGGCCGCCGGTCGTCGTGCGCCGCAACACGCGCAGTTGCAGGCCGACGATGGGCTCACCGGCCTCGTCGACCACGGTGCCGGCAATCGACGCGAGCTTCCAGAGCCGGATGGTCGCGTCGAGCACGCGCTCGTTTTCGCCGAGATCGATCGGGCGTGGGGGCCCATCCGGACGCCGCCGGCCGAACGCCCCGGAGGCGTAGCCCGTCAGCGTCACCGCGGCGTTGTAGATGCCCGGCGCAAGATCGCGAAACACGAAGCGGCCGTCGCGGTCCGTCAGGACGCGTCTCGGCTGGCCCGGTCCACCCCCAGCCACGCCGCCCTCGACGCCGAGACGCGCGGCCATCTCCGCCGCGGCCTGCATCTCGGCCACCGTGGGCGCGACGCCGGCCCGGCCCGCTCCGCCGCCCGTAACCGTGACCAGCGCGCCGCGCACCGGACGGCCCGTGCCTGCGTCAACGACCTGACCGAGGATGAGACCGTTCGCGGGACGAGGGGCGACCGGTGTCTGGGCGGGCTGAGCCTGGTGAGCGAAGACACCCGCAACGAGCACGGTCGCAAGCGCCGGGCCGAGGGCTGCCCTCATGGGAGGCTCAGGGCAGGATACGCCCATTGGTCATCGGGCCATTGGCTATTTGTCATTGCATTGGGCCATTGATCATTGGGGATTGCATTGCCCCATTGCCCCGTTGCCTCATTGCCTCATTGCCTCATTGCCTCATTGCCTCATTGCCCCATTAGGACCCGCGTCACCACCGAATAGACCAGCAGCAGGACCACCACGCCCGCCGCGGCGGCGAAGCGCCAGTCGCGCCGCCGGATCTCTTCGGCGAGAACCGCGGCGACGTTGAGGATCGGAATCGAGACAAGGAGCGCGCAGGCCCAGGCGAGCACGGGCACGGAGCTCGGCGCACGACCGAACATAACGATCGCCAGGCCGGTGACGAGCAGCACGGTGGCCGCCGCGAGGCCGATGCGTGAGGCCAGCCGGCGCGTCCTCCAAATCGCCGACGTGGTGAGGTCAGGCGCGGGTGTCATCGCAGGAACAGGTACTGAATGGCGACACCCGAGAGGATCACGGCCATGAGCAGCTTCAGCCCCCTGATCGGCGATCGCGGGCTGAGCCAGACGCCGATCTGGTAGCCGATCACGACGCCGAGCGCCGCGCACGCCGCCAGCCGGAAGTCGTGCAGGTAGCCGCCGGCGTAGTGAGTGAGGGCGCCGGGCACGGCGGTGACGCCGATCATGAACGCGCTCGTCGCCGCCGCCGCGCGCAGCGGCACGCCGCACCAGGAATTGAGCGCGGGCACGATGAAGATGCCGCCGCCCACGCCGACAAACGACGCCAGCATGCCGGCGCCGACCGACACCGCGGCCGCGATCGGCAGGCGGCGCACCCGGTACGCGACGTCCGACCGCGTCTCTTCGTCGAAGAAGCGCGCGCCGAGCGCGCCCGGATCGAAATCAGGTGTCGAGACGATGTTACGTTTGTCGATGCGCTGGAGCATCGCAAGGGCGATGAGGCCGGCGGTGACACCGAAGATGCGCTCGTACGTCCGCTCGCCCATCTGATGCAGGACCGCGGCGCCGAACGTCGCGCCGCTGACGCTGAAGATGAGGAGCACGATCGCCAGCCGCACGTTCAGCGGGCGCCGGCCCTCGGCGTCGGTCGCCACCGAGCTCGACGTCGCCAGCACGCCGATCAGGCTCACGCCGGCAGCCTCGCGAAACGAGAGCCCCATGCCGACCTGGAGCAGCGGCACGAGCAGGACGCCGCCGCCGATGCCCAGCAGCGCGCCCTGGCAGCCGGCGGCGCCGCCGGCCAGGAGAGTCAGAACGTCAGCGGCCGACACCGGGGGGATGATACCGCCACAGCTCCGGCGTCGCTCTGGCGATCGCCAGCGTCGCGACCACGCACCCGACGCCGCCGCTGATCACGGAGAACGGCGCGCCGAGCGCCTGCGCCACGAGTCCGGCCTCCAACTCGCCGAGCTGGGGGCCGCCCATA
>JANOGJ010000733.1:0-6213 GCA_031405995.1 Acidobacteriota bacterium | reverse complement strand
TGTGCCGTTCGTGTCTGGCGGCGGGCGCGGTGGCGGCGGGGGCGCCGTCGGGCCGGTGACACCGGGCACCTACATGGTCCGCCTGACCGCCGACGGCCAGACGCTGACCACTTTCGTGACCGTCCTTGAGGACATCTGGATGCGCAAAGACTGAGTAAGGGGCCCGGGTCGACCAACTCGACCCGGGCCTTGTTCTTGCAAGCGTCGTAGTAACGTAAGTCATGCGATTGACGTCTGTTGTTCTGCTCTCCGTGCCGCTTGCGGCCGCGGTCCTCGCCGCCCAGCAAGCCCCTGTCTTTCGCAGCACGGTCGAGACCGTGCCGATCTACGCGACAGTCGTTGACGGCGCGAGGCGCCTCGTGCCCGACCTCGCGCAGGAACACTTCGAGATCTTCGACAACAAGCAGCCGCAGCCGATCGCGTTCTTCCGGAGCGACGTGCAGCCGATTTCGGTGGTGGTGACGCTCGACATGAGCGGCAGCATGGTCAACGCGGTGGAGTTTGTGAAGCAGGCCGCCGAGGCATTCGTCCTCCGGCTGCTGCCGGCCGACCGCGCCCGCATCGCGACCTTCGATGACAAGCTGCAGATCATGCCCACGTTCACGTCGAATCGCGACGAGCTGATCCGCTACCTGCACACGGAGATGGACTTCGGCAACGGCACGCGGCTCTGGGATGGCGTCGACGAAGCGATTGCGGCGGTCGAGCAGGAGACGAACCGGCGCGTCGTGCTCGTGCTGTCGGACGGCGACGACACCACGAGCAAGCTGGGCAGCGGCGAGGCGCTGGCACGCGCTCAGAAGAACGACGTGATGATCTACGCGATCGGCCTGCGGAATCTGTACCGCGGCGGCCCGCAGGGCCAGATGATCTTGAGCCGACCCGATGGCGCACTGAAGGGCCTCGTCGAGCAGACCGGCGGCGGGTACTTCGAGCTGGCGAAGACCGCGGAGCTGAACGCGACGTTCTCGCGCGTGGCCGACGAGCTGCATCGCCAGTACGTGCTCGGGTTCACGCCGAAGACGCTCGACGGCAAGGTGCATCAGCTCGACGTCCGCGTGAAGGTCACGGGGATGACGGTGCGGGCGCGGCGCAGCTATGTCGCCGCGAAAGGCGGGGGCTAGGGTGTGACGCGTCCCGCGATCGGCCTGGTGGTGGCAGGTCTCGCGAGCCTGGCGGCCGTCGCGGCCGGGCAGACGCCGCAACAGCCGACGTTCCGCACGGGCGTCCGCACGGTGCCGGTCCACGTGACGGTGTCGGACGGCGCGGGCGGCTTCGCGCTCGACCTGACGAAGGATGACTTCGAGGTCAGGGACAACGGCAAAGTCCAGACGATCACGCAGTTCACGACCGCGGCCCAGCCGCTCTCGACGCTGCTGCTCCTCGACGGCAGCTCGAGCATGTGGCCCGTGCTCAACTCCATCTTCGCGGGCGCCAACTCGTTCATCGTCCGCATGCTGCCGGCCGATCGCACGGCGATCGCGAGCTTCGCGGACCGCTTCCAGATGCGCCAGTCGTTCACCTCCGACCGCGACGCGCTCCTCGCGCATTTGGTGAACCAGTTCAACGTGCGGCTGGGCATGGAGACGCGGCTGTACGACGCGATGATCGAGGGCGCCATGGCCCTCGGCAAGGAAAGCGGCCGGCGCGTCATCGTGGTCCTGAGCGACGGCAAGAACTGGGTGGCGCCGCAGACGTCGTCGGCCACGGCGAACAACGTCGTGAGCCTCGCCATCAGCCGCGACGTCATGATTTACGGCATCGCGATGTGGACGAACTGGGACGGCAGGGCCGAGGAGCCGAGCCGCGTGCTCAATCGCATGGCCGACGAGACGGGCGGCGGCGCCGTCGAGCTGCGCGAGTCGGACGACATCAACAAGACGTTCGGACGCGTCGCGCAGGAACTGCACCAGCAGTACGTCCTCGGCTTCACACCGGCGATCCTCGACGGCAAGGTCCATCGCCTCGACGTGAAGGTGAAGCCGCCGAACATGCGGGCGCGCGCGCGCAGGAGCTACCTCGCCTCGGAGAAGCCAGGGGGCGGCGAACGGTGATGACGGGGGCGGCACGGCGCCTGATGCCGGCGGCCGCTGTGGTGTCGTGCGCGGCTCTTCTCGGAGCGCAGCAGACGTCGCCGCAAACGCCCACCTTTCGGAGCGGCATCCGAACGGTCGTGGTGCCGACGACGGTCACGAACGAGGAGGGCCGGTTCGTCCGCGACCTGAAGCGCGAGGACTTCGAACTGCGCGACAACGGCAAGCCGCAGCCGATCACCTTCTTCCAGCGCGACGTGCAACCGGTCACGGCCGTGCTCATGCTCGACGCGAGCGCCAGCATGTTGCGCTCGCTCACGCCCGTCATCGGGTCGATGAACGAGTTCATCATGCGGATGCTGCCGGGCGACCGCGCCCGCATCGGCACGTTCGCCGAGGACATCCGGTTCAGCAAGCCGTTCACCGGCAACCGGGACGAGCTGATGGGTATCCTGAAGAACGAGTTCGACATTCGCATCGGCCGGCGGACGCGCCTCTGGGATGCGCTCGACGAGGCGGTCAAGATCCTCATCGGCGAGACCGGCCGCCGCGTCATCATCGTCATCACCGACGGCATGGACACCTGGAGCATCCGGCAGCTCGAGGACGTGCAGCGCGCGGCGCGCCGGCATGAGGTCGCCATCTACGTCGTCCGCTTCCGGCCCGCGTCGCGCGAAGGCGCGCTAATGGAACTCAGGCCGGGACCGGACGGCAGCAGCAAGGGCAGGCCGGACCGGCATCAACCGATCGCCTTCGAACACCTGGCGAGAGACACGGGCGGCGGCTTCATGCAGATCGAGGAAGTGAATGGCTGGCAGCCGCCGTTCACGGCGATCGCGCTCGATCTGCACAGCCAGTACGTGCTCGGGTTCTCGATCGAGACGCTCGACGGCAAGGTGCACGACCTGGACGTCCGCGTGAGGCGCGAGGGGCTCAAGACCCGATCGCGCCGGAGCTACATCGCGTCGATCGAAGGCACGACGCCGGCAAAGACCGGCGGCGCGGCCGTCGGAGGGCGGGACTGACGTGGCGCGCGTCCTCCTGGCGCTCGCGCTGGCCCTCGTCGCTCAAGCGCCGGGCCAGTTCAAGTCCACGGCGGACCTCGTGTCGATCTACGCGACCGTGAGGGACGAGAACGGCCGGCTCGTGCCCGATCTCACCAGGGACGACTTCGTCGTGTCCGACAACGGCAAGACGCAGCCGCTCGTCCACTTCACGAACGACGTCCATCCGTTCTCCGTCGTCGTCATGCTCGACCGGAGCGGCAGCATGACGGATCACCACGAGGTCGTGCGCGACGCGGGCAAGGCGTTCGTCCGCGCGATGCTGCCGGCCGACGCCGCGCGCGTCGGCAGCTTCAGCGACACGATCCGCATCAGCCCGCCGGACTTCACGAGCGACCACGACACGCTGATGGCGCTGCTCGACGACGATCTGCTGGAAGCGGGGGCGTCACCGGTCTGGACCGCGCTCGACCGCAGTATCACGTCGCTCGCCACACGACCGGGCCGGCGCGTGGTGCTGGTCCTCACCGACGGGCACAACGACCCACCGCTCGGCATGGCCATTACCGCGCTTGAAGACGTGATTCGCCGCGCGCGCTACAACGACATCCTGATGTATGTGATCGGGTTCGCGGCGAGGGAGACGATTACAGCGACGCCGCTTCTGCCACGCGCGGGCGGCGGACGAAAGCCGGGGACACCGGGCCGGTATCCCGGACCGACGATGCCCTTGCCGCTGCCACCGGGCCGGCCGACCATCCTCTCGACGAAGATTCAGCCTCCGTACAAGGGCCTGCGGCTCCTCGCCGACGAGAGCGGCGGCGGGTACTACGAGATGGACGCGACGGGCGACCTCTCCGCGACGTTCGCGCGCATCGCGGAGGAGTTGCACCGGCAATATTGGATGGCGTTCGCGCCCGCGAGGCTCGACAGCCGCATCCATGAGATCGAAGTGAAAGTGCGGCGCCGCGGCGTCGAGGTCCGCGCGCGGAAGAGCTACTTCGCGGACCCGCGCAGGGAGTCGAAGAACTAAGAGCTTCTCACCATGAAGAGCATGAAGAACATGAAGGCCCGGCGGCACAGGTGGGCCCGCCTGCGGCCGTAGGCCGCTCCCGACGACGGCCGAACCCGGCGCACGAGCGCCGCCCAGCCCCAGGTAATCCAGACGCGAGGCGTTCGTGCGCCGGTTCCTTCATGTTCCTCATGTTCTTCATGGTGAGAGCTTGTGGGATCCAGGTAGTAAGATGCCCGCCACCGGAGGCTTCTTGTGTCCCTGAACAGACGACAGTTTCTCGAAGTGGCGGCGATTGGCGCAGGTGCGGCGGCGGTAGGCTGCGCGTCGAACATACCTGATGCAGCGCCCGCGCCGACTGCGGCCGCGCAACCCGCCGCGATCGCCGCGCTCAAGCCGATGATGGACGGCATCGTGCCGATCTCGACCGGCGAGCGCGAGGCGCGCATCGCCAAGGCCCAGAAACTGATGGCCGAGCAGAAGATCGACGCGATCTTCATGGAAGGCACCGCCAGCTCCTTCTACTTCGCCAGCATGCGCTGGGGCCAGAGCGAGCGGACGTTCGGCCTCGTCATCCCCGCGAAGGGCGACGTCGCCTACGTCTGTCCGAAGTTCGAGGAGGACCGCGCGCTCGAGCTGATCAAGTTCGGCAAGGACGTCCGCACCTGGGAAGAGGACGAAAGCCCCTACGCGCTCATCGTCCAGATCGTGAAGGACCGCGGGGTGCAGCACCGGCGCATCGGCATGGAGGAGCGCGTGCGGTTCTTCATCGCGGACGGCGTGCGCAAGGCCGCGGCCGGCATGGAGGTCGTGGACGCGACGCCGGTCACCGCGGGCTGCCGCATCTACAAGACGCCGGCTGAAATCGCCCTCATGCAGCGCGCCAACGACGCGACCATCGCGGCCTACCAGGCCGCCTTCACCACGATGCGCGACGGCATGTCGCAGGACGAGCTGTCGGCGAACATCGCGGCGGCGTTCCGGAAGCTCGGCTTCACCGGCGGCGCCAGCGTGCAGGTCGGCAAGTGGTCAGCGCTGCCTCACGGCAGCATCACGCCGCAGAAACTCAGGGAAGGCGACGTCGTGATGGTGGACGGCGGCACGAGCTGCGAGGGCTACGCGTCGGACATCACGCGGACGACGGTGTTTGGCAAAGCGAGCCAGCGGCAGCGCGACGTTTGGAACAAGGAAAAGGAAGCGCAGACAGCGGCGTTCAACGCGATGAAGCTGGGCGCGCCGGCCGAGAGCGTGGACGCGGCCGCGCGCAAGGTGATCGAGGCCGCGGGCTTCGGACCCGGCTACAAAGTGCCGGGGCTGCCCCACCGCACCGGCCACGGCATCGGCCTCGAGGGGCACGAGTGGACGAACTTCGTGAAGGGCAACAAGACGCCGCTCGCGCCGGGCATGTGCTTCAGCGACGAGCCAATGATCGCGATTCCGGGCGAGTTCGGCATCCGGCTCGAAGACTGTGTCTACTTCGACGCGAACAGCGCGCACTTCTTCACGAAGCAGTCGATCGCGATCGATAAGCCGTTCGGATAATCATCGCCGCCGCTTCTTCTTGACAGGCGTTTTCCGTGCTACGACGATCGCCTCTGCCGCCCACTTGGCCAGCGCGTCGGCGTCCTCGAGCACCGACGGCGGCACCTGGTAGTAGCCCGTCATCGGCGCCTTGCCGGGAATCGGCATGAAGGGCGGCATGCGGCGCCGCCGGTACTTCGAGCAACGCCGCCAGGCGATCGTTCGCGTCGGCCGCGCGCGTCACCACGATCCGCCGTCCAAAAAGGGGTCTCTCGCGCGCGAGCCAGGCAAGCCGCTTCGACAGACCGGCCACGCGCCCGACGATGATGATCGCCGGCGCCAAAAGTTTCTTCGACGAAAACTCCCGCGAGGATTCCCGGAGCGTCGACAGGATCACGCGCTGGTCGGGCGTGGCGCCGCGCTCGATGGCGGCGACCGGAACGGAGGACGCCCATCCGTTAGACAACAATTCACGGGCAAGACTCGGCCATGAACGAACCCCCATGAGCACCACGAGCGTTCCGCTCGGCGACAGGCGAGCCCAGTCGATGCTGCTTTCCTTGCCCGGCCGCTCATGGCCAGTCACGAACGTAACCTGCGAGGCCCAACGGCGATCGGTGACGGGAATCCCCGCGTACGCAGG
>JANOGJ010000707.1:0-3566 GCA_031405995.1 Acidobacteriota bacterium | reverse complement strand
AGGGACCGCCGACTGACGACGCCGTTGCGGCACATCACGCGCCGCCACTTCTTCGAGCAGACCGCGTTCGGGATCGGCGGTGTGGCGCTGGCCTCGCTGATGGACAGCGTCGTGCTCGCGTCGCAGGCCACCGCGACAACTCCCACGTCGGCAGCCGGACTGCAGTTCGCGCCCAGAGCCAAACGCGTCATCTACCTCTTCATGGCCGGCGCGCCGTCGCAAATCGATCTGTTCGACCCCAAGCCCGCGCTGACGAAGCACGACGGGCAGGACATCCCCGAGGAGTTCATCAAAGGCGAGCGCTTCGCCTTCATCAAAGGCCGGCCGAAGCTACTGGCGTCCCCCTTCCAGTTCCGAAGATATGGACAATCGGGCGCGGAGATCTCGGAGCTGCTCCCCCATCTCGCGAGCATTGCAGACGACATCACGATCGTCCGCTCGATGCAGACGACCCAGTTCAATCACGCGCCCGCCCAGATTTTCATGAACACCGGGCACCAGGTGATCGGACGGCCCAGCCTCGGTTCGTGGCTCAGTTACGGCCTGGGGACCGAGAGCAAGGATCTGCCCGCATTCGTCGTGCTGATCTCAGGCGAAAATAATCCCGACGGGGGCAAGTCCTGTTGGGGCTCCGGGTTTCTTCCCACCACGCATCAGGGCGTCGAGTTCCGGTCGGGCGCTGACCCGGTGCTGTTCGTCTCGAATCCTGACGGCATCGACTCAGAGAGACGTCGTAGCACCATCGCGGCAATCAACGATCTCAACCGTCTCCGTCAGCTCGAAGTGGCCGATCCCGAGATCCAGACGCGCATCGCCGCCTACGAGCTGGCGTACCGGATGCAGACCAGCGTGCCGGAGCTGATGGACCTGTCGAACGAGCCGGCCGCGATACACGAGCTGTACGGCACCGAACCGGGGAAGGCATCGTTCGCGAACAACTGCCTGCTCGCGCGGCGGCTCGTGGAGCGCGGCGTCCGCTTCGTGCAGCTGTATCACCGCGGCTGGGATACCCATGGCAACTCGTTCGGCGAGGACATCGTCGAAAAACTGCCGCACCTCTGCCGTCAGACCGATCGGGCGGTCTATGGCCTGCTCACCGATCTGAAACGCCGGGGGCTGCTGAAGGACACGCTCGTCGTGTGGGGCGGCGAGTTCGGGCGTACGCCGATGAACGAAGCGCGCAACGGTTCGAAGTTTCTCGGTCGCGACCATCATCCACGCGCGTTCACGATGTGGCTCGCCGGCGGCGGCGTCACACCCGGCCTCACGATCGGCCGCACCGACGAGCTCGGCTACAACGTCGTCGAAGATCCCATCAACGTGCACGATCTGCACGCGACGATGCTGCGGCTGCTGGGGATCGATCACGAGAGGCTGACGTACAAGTTCCAGGGCCGCGATTTCAGGCTCACCGACGTGCACGGCAAGGTCGTCACCAAGCTGATCGGCTGACGTCGGCGGCGCCGGGAGCGAGAGTCCTTCAGCGTTTTTCCCGTCCCGGCGGCGTCGCGAGCGCGCGAAACCGCGGGTTGCCGCGCAGGAAATCCCAACGCGGATCGAGCGCCAGGCTCCAGCGGCTGAAGTTCCAGCCGTGGTCGAGGAAGTAGGCGATCTCGTCGAGCGCCTCGTCGGTCTTCCCGGCCATGGCCTTGACCCAGGCACACTCCTGGCGGAAGTTGGCGCCATGCACCTTGTCCGTCTCGAAGGGCAGGATGCGAACGGCGCGGTCGCAGCTCGTGAGCGCCTTCTCCCAGCGACCCTGCAGCGCGAGGTTGATCGCGTAGGCCAGGTGGGGCCAGGCGTAGTTCTGTGCGTACGGCTTGGCCACCTCCGCCGCGAGGATGCCCTCGGCCTCCCGCAGCAACTGCTTCCCCTCGGCGTCGAATCCGCCGTGCATCAGGGCCTGCGCGGCCACGGTCGGTCCGTAGCCGCGGACGACGCTGTCCATGTGGCTCGGCTCTCGGGCGACCTCGGCCGCCTTGCGGAAGTTCCGTTCGAAGAGGCAGGTCTGGTACTGGCCATCGTAGTACGTGGTGTCAGGTTTGGCGTCCACCGCGTCGAGGGTGCGGCGCGCGCGGGCGATGTCGCCGAAACGGGCCAGATAGAGCACCGCCTGTTCCCCGGCGATGCGAGCATCTCTCGGAAAGCGTCGCTGCGCCTCCTCCGCGAGCGCGACGGCCCGGGCCACTCGGCCCGTCGCCTGGGCGGTGCCTACGGCCTCGGCATGCGCGGCCGAGTTCGCGGGATCGAGGCGCGTGGCCTGCTCGAAGCTGTCGATGGAGCGGTCGGCCTCGCCGAGCCGGCGATAGTTCAGGCCGAGGTAGTACAGCACCAGCGAGTCGTTGGGCATCGACTGCCTGGCCAGCTCGAGCTGCTCCACGGCGCGCGGGTAGTCGTAGAACCCCCGGTAGTAGTACTCCGCGAGGGCGACCCGTGCCTCCGGCAGGTCCGGCCGCAGCTCGAACGCGCGATCGACGGCCGATTTCATCCGGGCGAGCCGTTCCGGTGTCCGGTCCGCCACGAACCAGTAGGTATGGCCGTGCTGGGTCGCCAGCAAGGCGTAAGCCTGAGCGAACTTCGGATCGAGGCGGATCGCCTGCTCCAGGAGCCGGACCGGTTCCTCGTCGGAGGTCACGACGCCCTGCTGCTGAATCTGTTGTCTTGCCTTGAGAAACAGGTCGTACGCCTCGGGGTTCGAGGTCGGCCGGCTGGCGAGCAGCTCCGCTTCGCGAGGCGACAGGCTGGCTTTCAGCGCACTGACGATTTCCTTGGCGATGGCGGTCTGAATCGCGAACACGTCCGCCAGCTCGCGGTCATAGTTCTCGGCCCACATGTGTTCATCCGTGCGCGCGTCGATCAGCTGGGCGGTGACGCGGACCCGATTGGCCACGCGCCGGACGCTGCCTTCGACGATGTAGATCACCCCCAGCTCGGTGGCGATCTTCTTCAGGTTGCTCCCCGGCTCCGCGTACTGCATCACCGAAGAGCGCGAGATCACCTTGAGGTCGGCCACGCGCGAGAGGTAGGTCAGGACGTCCTCGTGCACGCCGGCGGTGAAGAACGCGTTCTCGGCCTCGGTGCTCAAGTTCTGGAAGGGCAGCACGGCGATGGAGCGTTCCGCCGACGAGGGCGACGCGGCGGACTCCCCGCGGCGCGTCTGATCCACGGCGATCGCCGCGACCACGACGACCCCCGCGGCGGCTATCGCCAGCCAGGTGCGCCTTGAGAGTCTTGTGGAGCGCGCGCCCGCCGAGACGTCCGAGGCCTTGATCGCCGAGACCGCCGACGCGCTGTCGTCGCGCTGCAGCCGCCGCAGGTCGCCGCGCAGATCGGCGGCGGTCTGGTAGCGAAGAGACGGGTCCTTCTCCAGCGCCTTCAGCACGATTTCTTCGAGCTTCGGCGGCAGCGCCGGATTCACGCGACTCGGCGGCTGCGGCGAGCTCTTCAGGATCGCCGCGAAGATCTCCGCCGCGCTCTCCCCTCGGAACGGCAGGCGACCGGTCGCCATCTCGTAGAGCACCACGCCCAACGAGAACAGATCGCTGCGCGCGTCGACCGCCTCGCCC
>JANOGJ010000696.1:0-4070 GCA_031405995.1 Acidobacteriota bacterium | reverse complement strand
GCGGCGACGCGGTCGCCGGTCGGCGGATGCGAATCGAAGGTGCGGTCGCGTTGTGCCGAGAGGTGCGCCAGGAGGGCCTCCGCGTTCCTGGCAAGTTCCGAGCGATTCAAGTACGTCACGAAGCCGGCGCCCACGGGCGGCAGGTAGCCGGCGCCCAGCACCGGAGTGATCTCGCTGCCGAGGTAGAAGTCGAACATCAGGCCGGCCGAATCGACCTTGGTCAACCCGGACGCGAGCGCGCCGGCGCTCGTCGCGCGCGCCGCGAACTCGTCAGCGGCAAACTCCTGGCGGCGCGACACCGCCATCGAGACGCGCTGCATCAGATGGCCGTACCAGCGGAACAGCGCTTCGGTCCATCTTCCGGAGACGGCCTCCAGGGTCTGTCCCATCGCGAGATGCGTGCGATGGACGAGGCGGCCCATGCGTGTATCCCCGGCGCCGTAATGGCCGAACTCATGGGCGAGGACCGCCTTCAGTTCCGCGACATTCAGGACGTTCATCAGCGGCAGGCCAAGCGCCATCACGCGATGGCCACCGATGCCCATCACGCCGCCGCGGTCCGCGACCCACGCGTTCACGGTGCCCATCGCGAAGACCTCGGCCGGGATCGCCTGGTTGGTGGCGCGCGCGACCTCGGCGATCGCGGCGAACAGCGCGGGCTGATCCGCGGCGGTCAGACGCGGCCCTGGCGGCTCAAAGTGATCGCGGCGCGGTCTGAGGGACCACAGGATGGTGGCCGCGCCGGCGACGCAGGCGAAGATGATCTTCGCCTTGGCCGCACCCAGGTCGAGCTCAGTGCCGACGGCATAGGCAATCCACAACAGGCCGCCGGCAACCACCACCGCGAGCAGGTAGAAGCCGACCAAGAACGCGAGCGCGACGAACGCGCGAAACGCGAACGACGATCGGCCGTCGCGCCCGGTCTTCGTCATCGTACTCATCCCCTCATGCCCCCTTGCCCCCTTGCCCCCTTGCCTCATTGCCCCATTGCCTCATTCTTTGGAGGCCCGCGCTTGTAACTCCTCCAAGAGTCCCCTGAGCGCCTGGGCGGCGTTGGCCTGCGCCATCGACACGCGGTGGTAGGTCTCGAAATCCAGGTCCTTGAGGCCCGTCTCGTCAGGCAGCGCCGCGACCGCGGGCCCCAGCTCCCGCACCCGATCGGCGGCCGCAATCGCCCCATTCCACGCGTTCTTCAGGGCCAGGACAGCGTTTCCCTCGTCACGGTTCACCGAGACACCCCCAATGGCCAATAGCCAATGCA
This sequence comes from Acidobacteriota bacterium, assembly GCA_031405995.1. Lineage (GTDB taxonomy): Bacteria > Acidobacteriota > Vicinamibacteria > Vicinamibacterales > SCN-69-37 > JANOGJ01. The sequence continues at coordinate 2,809 of JANOGJ010000696.1, read as the reverse complement.
ATCACCAATGGCCCAAGGCAATGACCAATACCCAATCACCAATAGCCCGATAGTATGGGGGCATGCGTCCCCTTTTGGCGCTCGCGACCGCTCTGGCCCTTGGCCTCCCTGGCGCGGCCCAGTCTCAGGCCCCCTCCGCCCCAGACCTGGCGCGCCGCATCCAGGCCCACTACGACAAAGTCGCCGACTTCACGGCCGACTTCAGCGTGTCGTACCGGTACGAGGTGCAGCAGCAGACGTCCGTCGAGCGCGGCGACGTCAAGGTCAAGAAGCCGAACCGGATGCGGTGGAACTACACGGCGCCCGACCGCAAGGAGTTCGTGGCGGACGGCTCGACGCTCTACATCCACTTCCCGCAGGACAAGTCCCTGAGGCTGACGCCGCTGCCGAAGGCCGGGGATGCGCCCGTCGCGCTGCTCTTCCTGGCGGGCAAGGGCGACCTCCTGCGGGACTTCGTGCCGTCCATGCCGGCCGATCAGCCGGCGGGCGAATGGCGCCTCGCCCTGACCCCGAAGGCGCGCCAGGACGACTACACCAGCCTCACCCTCGGCGTGCAGCGCGATTCTCTCGCGCTCACCGGTCTCGTCATGGTGGACGAGATGGGCACGCAGACGTTCCGGTTCACGAAGTTCCAGGCGAACCTGGGGCTCCAGGACAGCGTGTTCCTCTTCAAGATCCCGAAAGGCACGGAGATCATCAAATGATCGCGCGAGTCTCTCCGGCGCTGGCCAGGTGTCTGCTGGTCGCCTTCGCGCTTGCGGCGAGCGGCTGCGCCGCGCATGCATTGCGGCAGGCCAAGATGGCCGACGACCTGCGCGACTACGACGTCGCGGTCGCGAACTACATGAAGGTGCTGCGGACGCATCCGAACAATACGGAGGCGCTGCAAGGCCTGGAGCGCGCGAAGCTCCGCGGCTCGGAGGCGCACCTCCTGCGGGGCCGACGGCTCGCGAGCCAGGGGCGCACCCAGGACGCCGTCCTCGAGTTGCAGATTGCCGTGGAGCTCAATCCGGCCAACACCGCCGCGGAGAAGGATCTCCGCGCGGCCCGCGCCCGGGTCCGCGCCGAGCTCGCGACGCCCGCCCAAGGTCCGACGCCGCTCGAGGCGTTGCTCGCCCGCGCCCGCGACTTCCAGCCGGCGGGCACCGAACTCCCGGACGTCAAGCTCCCGTCGGAAATCGCAACCGGCGCCGGCGTCTCCAGCCGGGCGCTCTACCAGATGCTCGCCCGCCTCGGCAACCTCAGCGTCGTGTTCGACCCTGACTTTCAAGACACGCCGGCGCAACCGGCGCTTCTTTCCGGGATGACGCTCACGAAGGCGCTCGACGCCGTCGGCAGGGCCACGACGTCGTTCGCCACGGTCACGGCGCCTGGCACGATCACCGTCGCCCCCGACAACGCCACGAAGCGCCGCGAGTACACCGACGACGTCCTCGGCCTCCTGGTCGTGCAGAACGCCGACATGAAGGAGACGATGGACGCGCTGCGGACCGTGGCCGACATGCGGAGCATCGCCGCGGTGACGGGCCTCAACGTGATCACGGTCCGCGACACGCCCGAGCGCTACCGCGCGGCAGCGCGCCTGCTCGCGGCGTTCGACAAGGCGCGGCCGCAGATCGTCGTGGACGTCGAAGTCATCGAAGTGGACCGCGCCAAGCTGCGCGAGTACAGCCTGCAGATCGCGTCGCCCGGATCGGCCGGCATCGACGGCCAGATGGACCTCAACCGAGCCGGCCTGACGCTGCGTGACCTGCGCTCGCTCGGCACCGCCGACATCCTCACGACGAACATCCCGGCGCTCTACTACCGGCTCCTCAAGACCGATTCGCGCACGCGGACGCTGGCCAACCCGCACATCAGCATGCTCGACGGCACGACCGGCGTCGCCAGTTTCGGCCAGCAAGTGCCGGTGCGGCGGACGGTCATCTCGCCCATCACCCAGGGGGGCGTCAACATCCAGCCGCAGACGTCGTTCGAGTACCGGACGATCGGCGTGAACATCACCATCACGCCGCGCACCCACCCGAACGACGAGGTCACCCTGGTCCTGGGCGTCGAGCTCAGCAGCATCGGCGAAGCGAGCGTGGACGGCCCGACGTTCGGCCAGCGCAACGTGACGACGACCATCCGCCTCAGGGACGGCGAGACCAATATTCTGGCCGGTCTCATTCGCGATGACGAGCGGACGTCGCGCGAGTCGATTCCCGGCCTCGGCGACATCCCCGTCCTCGGCCACATGTTCGGCCGCACGCGCCGCGAAGTGCAGCAGACGGACGTCGTCATCATGCTCACGCCCCACATCGTGCGGGGACTCACGATGACCGAAGAGGACTTGCGGCCGTTCCGGGTGCCGAAGGACGGGGCCGGCGGACTCGACGGACCATCGCTCGGCCCGCCGCCGCCCCCGCGCGTCGGCGGCGGTGGCGGTGGCGGTGCGATCCTCCCGTCCTTCGAGAGCTTCCCCGTCACGGCCGGCTGGCCGCAAGGCCTGCTGCCCGTCGCGCCGCTCACGTTTCTCCCGCCGCCCGCGAAAGTGATCAAGAATTAGCGCGCGATGTCGTTCCTGATGACGATCCGAATCGCCTTCAAGGCGCTCGGACGGAACAAGCTGCGCACGGCGCTCACGATGCTCGGGATGATCATCGGTGTCGCGGCCGTGATCTCGATGGTCGCGCTCGGCTCCGGCGCGCAGGCGGCGATCGAGGACCAGATTCGCGGCGCCGGGACCAACATGATCACGGTCTTTTCGGGCGGCACGATGACGGGCGGCGCCAAGCAGGGCGCGGGCACCTCGAGCCGGCTCGTGCCG
>JANOGJ010000689.1:0-8180 GCA_031405995.1 Acidobacteriota bacterium | reverse complement strand
GAGCGCGCCCTCGACCTTCTGGCTGAAGCGGCTCATCGAGAAGCAGCACGCGAAGTAGATGAGGGCGATGAAGATGTAGCCCTCGATGTAGAAGCGGCGCCAGTCGGCGTCGCCCCCGAGCGCGAGGGTGAGCGCCCCGGTGAGCTCGTACAGGCTCACGATGGTCACGAGGGAGGTGTCCTTGAGCGTGGCGATGGACAAGGTCCTTGGTCGTCACAACGACATTGTATCGTCCACCGGCTGGAATTGGTATGCCCGACAGGACTTGAACCTGTAACCTCCTGGTTCGTAGCCAGGCGCTCTATCCATCTGGGCTAAGGGCGCGCAAGAGGTTAACTATAGCAAACACCTGGGGTTGGCATCAGCGCATCAGGCCGAACCCCACGTCGAAAAGCCCGGGCAGCGAGATCGGCAGGCGGCCCGAAATCGGCGCCTCGCCCGCGAGCGCCCGCACGGCTGACGCTTCCGCGAGGTCGTAGAAGTCGTAGGTGAGCAGCACGGCCGGCAGCGACGGCACGGCTATCGCGACGTACGGGTTGCCGAAGAACACGGTGACGAGCGGCTTGGGCGTGTTGGCCGTCGCGCGCGCCAGATCCTCGAGCAGCTTCACGAGCGGCGCGCCGAGGTCCATTCGGCCGCTGGCCGACGCCGCCCGGACAAAGACCGAGATGACGATGGCGTCGTAGCGCGTCGCCGTCGCACGGACCAGATCGATTTCGGAGGGCGTCGATCGATCCGACAGCTCGATGGCCGTGACGTTCGGCCAGCGCTTGCGCAGTTCCGGGATGAACGTGCGGCTCGGCGCCGCGATCCGCCAGCCTGACGGATAGTCGAGCACCGACAGATACAACACGGCCGCTTCGCGAGGCGGCCGCAGCGGCACCTGGTTGCGATCGTCCTTGATCAGTGTGATCGACCGCGCGCTGACGTCGCGCGCGATGGCCGCATGCGCCCGGCCCCCGACGATCTTCGGCACGTCGTCGTGTGACGCGATGCGCGACTTGTACAGGCCGAGGCGCGCTTTGGCTCGAAGGATGCGCCGTACCGAGGCATCCACTTGACCGGCGGGGATGGCCCCGCTCGTGACCGCGGCCTTGATCGCCGCGACCGCCGCGCCATCGTCGGGCGAATGCAGGATGATGTCGTTGCCGGCCTTGATCGCGGCGACAGCGGCCTCGCCCGGCGACAGCCGGCGCGCGACGGCATCCATCCCCATCGAGTCCGTGTAGATGAGTCCGTCGAACTTCAACTCCCCGCGCAACAGGCCAGAGACGATGGGTCGGCTGAGCGTGGCGGGGCTGAACTCGGCCGGGTCCAGGGCGGGCAGCTGGATGTGCGCGGTCATCACGGCGTCGGCGCCCGCGGCGATTCCGGCGCGAAACGGCGCCAGTTCCACCCGATCGAGCCTCTCGCGCGGCTGGTTGATGATCGGCAGGCCGATGTGCGAGTCGACGTCGGTATCGCCGTGGCCCGGGAAGTGCTTGAGGGTCGCGAGCATGCCGCCGGCATGGAGGCCGCGGATGTAGGCGGAGGCGAGCCGGCCGACCAGGTCGGGCGCTTCGCCGAAGGCGCGCGTGTTGATGACCGGGTTGCGCGGGTTGTTGTTCACGTCGGCGATCGGCGCGAAGTTGACGTGCACGCCGATCGCGCGCGCTTCGAGCGCGGTCACGCGGCCGGCGTCGTAGGCGAGCCGATCGTCGCCCGCCGCGCCAATCGCCATCGCCCGCGGAAAGACCGTGGCGCCGCTGATGCGGAAGCCGATGCCGGCCTCGAAGTCCGCCGTGTTCAGGAGCGGCAGCCCGGAAAGCGTCTGCAGGCGGTTCAGGAGCGACGTCGCCGCGAGCGGCTGCCCGAGAATCACCGAGCCATAGTGGTTGTCGAGCAGGACGTTCGGAATCGGCTCCGACCCGCCGAAGACGTGAAACCCGCCGACGCGCAACTGCTTGACCTTCTCCGCCAGCGCATCGAACGTGTCGCTGTCGTTCGCGAGGTAGGTCGAGCTGACCGACGACACGATGAGCTGCCCGACCTTGTCGTCGAGCGTCATTTTCTTGAACGTGTCCTCGACCCACTTGGCCGCGACCTTGTCCAGGGTGTCGGGCACCTGGGCGTGGACTGCCGCCAAGATCAGCGGAATCAGGACGAGTGCGACGGTTCGACGGAGACGCACCGGACCCTCCGAAGTTCTGAGTTCCAAGTTCTGAGTTCTAAGTTTACTGAACTCGCCCATAATCCTCTCATGTCCGTGTCGCAGCACCGCGCCCGTTCGCCCGTCTCGGTGCCGTGCTTTGTCCTGACGGTCAGCGACACGCGGACGATGGAGACGGAGACGAGCGGGCGGGCCATTGCCGAGTTGCTGGAGCTCGCCGGGCACCCGGTGGTGGGCCGGGCGGTCGTCAAGGACGAGCCGTCGGAAGTCCGGCGTATCGTCGGCGACGAGCTGCGCCTCGGGCGCGCGCGCGTCATCATCACGACGGGCGGCACGGGTCTCGCGAAGCGCGATTCCACCTACGAGGCGTTGACGACGCTCTTCGACAAGCGGCTGGACGGCTTCGGCGAGCTGTTTCGCGTCCTGAGCTTCGAGGAGATCGGTCCGGCGGCCATGCTCTCCCGCGCCACCGCCGGCGTGGTGAACGGATGCGCGGTGTTCCTGCTGCCCGGCTCCGAAGCGGCGGTCCGGCTCGCGATGGAGCGCCTGATCCTGCCCGAGCTCGGGCATATTGTCGGCGAGTTGTCCAAATAGTGGAGGCCGGGCCTTCAGGCCCGGCATGCTGCCCATGCGCCCGATCGTCGCAACGCTGCTGTTCGAGGACGCGCTCCGCATTGTGATGGATGCGGCGGTGCCGATCGCGCGTGTGGAGCGCCTGCCGATTGTGCGCGCCGACGGCCGCGTGGCGTCGCGGGATGTCGTCGCCGCCGTCGACGTCCCGCCGTTCGACCGCGCGGCCATGGACGGCTACGCGGTCCGCGCGGAGGACACGTTCGGGGCCGGCCCGCACGCGCCGAAGCCGCTCCGCTGCGTCGATCGGGTGTTCACCGGGCAGATTCCCGCGCGCGGGATCGGCAAGGGCGAGTGCATCGAGATCGCGACCGGCGCGCCGATGCCGGCCGGCGCCGACGCGGTCGTGATGGTCGAGGAAACCGAGACCGACGGCGAGACCGTCCGCATGCTCACGCCGGTCTATCCGCGGCAGCACGTCGGCCGCCGCGCGGCGGACCTGGCGGTCGGCCAGGTCATCGTGGCCGCTGGCGCCGTGCTCAACCCGAGCCGCGTGGGCGCGCTGGCGGGCGCCGGCCTGACGGACGTCGAGGTCTACGCCAGGCCGTCGGTCGCCATTCTCTCAACGGGCAACGAAATCGCGCTGCCGGGCGCCCCGCTCGCGCCCGGCCAGATCTACGACATCAACCGCTTCACGCTCGAGGCGATCGTCGGGCGCCACGGCGGTGACGCCGTGTCGCTTCCTATTGCCGCCGACAGCGCCGCCGAGCTGGGCGCCGCGCTCAACGCGGCTCGCGTGCACGACGTCATTGTCTTTTCCGGCGGCAGTTCGGTTGGCGAACGCGACCTGATGCTCGACGTGCTTCGCGCGCACGGGGACGTCCGCTTTCACGGCATCGCGGTGAAACCCGGCAAACCCACCGTCTTCGGGGTCGTCGGCCGCACCGCCGTGTTCGGCATGCCAGGCTATCCGACGTCGTGCCTGTCGAACGCGTACATGCTGCTCACGCCGTTCCTGCGGGCCGTGGCGCGGCTGCCGCCCTGGTCCCCGGCCGCCGTGGATCTCCCGCTCGCCCGCCGCGTCGTTTCCACCACGGGCCGACACCAGTTCTACACGGTGCGCATCGTCGACGGGCGCGCCGAACCGGCGTTCAAGGCCTCAGGCGACATCACGAGCATGGCCCACGCGGACGGGTACATCGAAATCCCCGCTCAGACCGATGTCGTCGAGGCGGGGACCGTGGTGACGGTGAAACTATTCTGAAATCGATAATCGATAAACGGCAATCTTCAATCGGCGATCGTCAATCGACAACCTTCAATCGCGGCAATCGATTCATCGTTTGTCGATTGTCGATCCGTCGATTGACGATCGCCGATCATCGATTATCGTTGCTATCCGAGTCGCTTATTCACTTCGTCCCAGTTCACGAGATTCCACCAAGCGGCGAGGTAATCGGGCCGGCGGTTCTGGTACTTCAGGTAGTACGCGTGCTCCCAGACGTCGACGCCCAGGATGGCGCGCTTGCCTTCCATCAGCGGCGAGTCCTGGTTGGCCGTGCTCTCGATCGTGAGCTTGCCGCCTGAGCTGACGAGCCAGGCCCATCCGCTGCCGAATCGGGTGGTCCCCGCCTTGACGATTTGTTCCTTGAACGTGTCGAAGCTGCCGAAGGCGCCCGTGATGGCGGCGGCGATGGCGCCCGTCGGCGCGCCGCCCTTGCCCGGTCCCATGATTTGCCAGAACATCGCGTGATTCACGTGCCCGCCGCCGTTGTTCCGCACGGCGGTCCGAATCTCCTCCGGCACGGCGGAGAGGTTCGCGATCAGTTCCTCGGCGCTCTTGCCCTGCAGGGCCGGGTGCTTCTCGAGCGCGGCGTTCAGGTTGTTCACGTACGCCTGATGATGCTTCCCGTGGTGAATCTGCATCGTCTGGGCGTCGATGTGGGGCTCGAGGGCGGCGAAATCGTACGGCAGCGGCGGAAGCTGATGCGGCATCGGTCGGTCTCCAGTTCGAGGAATTTCCCGCGGGTTTCAGGCCAGGTCGAGCATGCGGTCGAGCGCGACGCGGGCGAAGCGCTTCGCCGGCTCGGGCACAACGATGCTGTTGATGACGTCGCCGTCGACGAGCCCTTCAAGCGTCCGCAGCAGGTGATTGGGCGAGATGCGGAACATCGTTGAACAGAGGCAGCCGACGGTGTCGAGCGTCACGACGGTCCGCGCCGGGGCCACCTCGCGAGCGAGACGGTTGACGAGGTGCACCTCGGTGCCGACGGCCCACACGGAGCCTTCGGGGCTCGCCTTGATGGTGCGGATGATGTGGTCGGTCGAGCCGCAGTCGTCGGCGGCCTGCACGACGTCGAACGTGCACTCGGGGTGCACGATGATCTTGCCGTTCGGATAGGTCTTTCTGAACGCGTTGACGTTCTGGATCGAGAAGCGCGTGTGGACGGAGCAATGGCCCTTCCAGAGGATGAGGCGCGCGCGGCGCACGGCCTCGCGGTCGAGCCCGCCGTCAGGCAGGTCCGGATCCCAGACGGCCATATCCTCGACCGGGATGCCCATCTTGAAGAACGCCGTGTTGCGGCCCAGGTGCTGGTCGGGCAGCATCAGCACTTTCTCGCCGTGTTCCCACGCCCACTGCATCACGCGCGTCGCGTTGCTCGACGTGCAGACGAGGCCGCCGTGCTCGCCGCAGAAGCCCTTAATCGCGGCGGTCGAGTTGATGTAGGTGACGGGCACGACGCGCCGCGCGCCGAGGCCGCGGAGCTCGTCCCAGCACATCTCGAGCTGATCGATCGCGGCCATGTCGGCCATCGAGCACCCGGCGGCGAGGTCCGGCAGCAGGACCTGCTGGTGCGCGGCGCCAAGGATGTTCACGCTCTCCGCCATGAAGTGGACGCCGCACATGACGACGAAGTCGGCGGCGTCTTCGCGGGCGGCGTACTGGGCGAGCTTCAGGGAATCGCCGGTGTAGTCGGCGAACTTGATGACTTCGTCGCGCTGGTAGTGGTGGCCGAGGATGACGAGACGGTCGCCGAGCGCGGACCTGGCGGCGGCGATGCGGAGGTCCATCTCGGCGTCCGGGAGCCGCAGGAAGGCCTCCGGCAGCGGCTGCCGTTCGTGGAGCCGGGTGCGCTCATAGTCGGTGAGCACCTGGACGGACATCAGTGTTTGCGCCATGTCTGTGCCGCTTGTGAAATTTTTCTCAATCTCCAAAAACTAAAAATGCCAAATCCCGTTTGGGCGCTTCTGCGCCCCCGGCTATCGCCGGACCGGAACTTGACTCAGGGGTAGTCTAGCACACGAGTATTGAGCTATCGGGTTATCGGGTTATCGGGTTATCGGGTTATTGGGTTACTGGAGGACGATGCCGCGTCTGGGCATCGGTCGCCAATAACTCAATAACCCGATCACTCAATAACCCGATACAAGGTGTCTCTCTCCACCGGCTCCCGCCCCGCCGTCCGAATCAACCGCCGGATGTCGTCCGTCGACAGCGCCTCCGGCGTCCGCGATCCGGCCATGTGGTAAATACGCTCCTCCTGCACCGTGCCGTCCAGGTCGTCGGCGCCGTACCACAGCGCCAACTGCGCCACCTCGACGCCGGTCGCGATCCAGAAGGCCTTGATGTGGGGGATGTTGTCGAGCACCAGGCGCGCGACGGCATGCACCCGCAGCGTGTCGCTCGACGTCGGCGCCGGCAGCTTCCGCATCTGGTTGTTGTCGGGATGGAACGCGAGCGGAATGAACGCCTGAAATCCGCCCGTCTCGTCCTGCAGCGCGCGCGCGCGCAGCATGTGGTCGACCCGCTCCTCCATCGTCTCGATATGGCCGTAGAGCATGGTCACATTCGACTTCAAACCCAGCCCGTGCGCCAGTCGATGAATCGCGAGATACCGGTCGGCGTCCGCCTTGTCGTGGCAGATCTTGCGGCGCACGCGCTCGGCGAACACCTCGGCGCCGCCGCCCGGCAGCGAATCGAGCCCCGCCGCCATCAGCGCCCGGAGCACCGCCTCGTCCGTCATGCCGTACGTCTCGGAAAAAAACGCGATCTCGATCGCGGTGAAGCACTTCAGGTGCACCTCCGGTCGGATGCGCTTCAGGCCGCGTAACAGGTCGAGGTAGTACTCGAACGGCAAGTCCGGGTGCAGGCCGTTGACGATGTGGACTTCGGTGAGGGGCTGATGGGCGCGCTGCCGCAGCTTGTCGAACACCTGTTCGAGCGACAGCGTGTACGCCTCGGGGTCGCCGGGGCGGAGCCGCGCGAACGAGCAGAACAGGCAACTGGCCGCGCAGACGTTCGTCGCCTCGAGGCGGAGGTTGAAATTGTAGAAGGTGCGATCGCCGTGGCGCTTCTCGCGCTCGCGATTGGCGAGCCGGCCGACGGCGTGCAGATCGGGATATTCGAAGAGCCGGACACCGTCCTCGAGCGTCAGACGCTCGCCGGACTGGAGCTTTTCTTGGATGTCAGAGAGATCCACGAACCCGGAACCGCTTACCCGACTCCCATCACTGACAGGCGCAATGTACGGGAGCGCGGACCGTCGAGCTCGGCCATCAGGATCCGCTGCCACTGTCCCAGCACGACCTCGCCGCCGCTCACCTGGAGCGTGAGGCTGTGGCCGAGCAGCATCGCCCGCAGGTGCGAATCGGCGTTCATGCGATCGCAGTCCGAGTGATTCGGGTCGTTGTGGAGCCATTCGGCGTCGCGGGCCACGACGCCCTCGAGGAACTTCTTGATGTCGGTCAGGAGCGCCGTCTGGAACTCGTTGATGAAGACCGTGCACGTCGTGTGCATGGAGAAGAGATGCACGATCCCTTCCTTCACCCGGAGCTTGCGCACAAGCGCCATCACGCGCTCGGTCAGATCCACGACGTGGATCCGCTCTTCCGTCTCGACCGTGAATGTCTCGCCGTGAACTTTGAAGGCACCGGATACCGACGTCACGTCCGCCACGGGCTGATCCCGGAGGGTGACCGTCGAACTCTTACTCATGCAGGCCTCGGTTTCTCATCCCCGTTACAAGCCGGGCATCTTATCGGAACCCGGGTGCCCGGGCAACGGCCCGGAAGGCAACGCGACCTCGAATCTGGCCTCATTCTGCCATGCTATACTCGCCGCGACAACCGGAGGGAAACATGCCTCCGGGGGTCCACAACTGAAGCTTGCCCGGTGGCCACGGGAAGTGGGTGCAAAGCCCACGCGGTGCCGCCACTGTAAGTGGACGATCGGCCTCGGCCGACGTTCCACCAGCCAGGATACTGGTCATCGGGTTGTCTTCCAGCCGCGCCCATGTCGGGCGCGGATCGGCGCGACCGCACGCCGAAGGAGGTCCCCATGCCCCGTCCGAGGGCCGTTTCGGCCCGTCTCGTTCTCTTTTTCTCGCTCCTCGTCATGTTGGTCGCCCTGCCCGCGTCCGCCGGCGCTCAAGACCTGCGCGGCCGAGCCGCGGACCCGCAG
>JANOGJ010000517.1:0-5324 GCA_031405995.1 Acidobacteriota bacterium | reverse complement strand
CTTTTGATGCCCATGGACGTTCTTAGTCTCTTTCGTGAATCCGGCGCGCTGCTTGAAGGGCACTTCCGCCTGTCGTCCGGCTTGCACAGCGCCGGGTACCTGCAGTGCGCGCTGGTGCTGCAGCATCCGCCGCACGCCGAGGCGCTGGGGCAGGCGCTCGGCGCCAGGCTCAAGCCGCTGGGCCCGACGGTCGTGCTGTCGCCGGCGCTTGGCGGCCTGATCATCGGTCATGAGGTCGGCCGCGCGCTCGGGGTCCGCGCCATCTTCGCCGAGCGACAGAACGGCCAGATGACGCTGCGGCGCGGCTTCACCCTCGGCGCCGCCGATCGCGTCGTCGTCATCGAGGACGTCGTCACGACCGGCCTGTCCACGCGCGAGACGATCGCCGTGGCAAAATTGGCCGGCGCGACGGTCGTGGGCGCGGGCGCGATTATCGACCGTAGCGGCGGGTCATCGGATGTCGGCGTCCCTATGTCGTCACTGGTCGCGCTTGCCTTGGCGACGTATCAACCAGACGCTTGTCCGCTCTGCGCCGCAGGCAAGCGCATTGATGTGCCTGGTTCGCGACGGTGACTGCAGTTAACTTAGAACTTAGAACTGGGAACTCAGAACTAAGTGCAGGTTCAGGGTTCACGGTTCAGGGTTCTGCCCTTAAGTTCTCAGTTCTGAGTTCTCAGTTCTGAGTTCTCAGTTAATGCGCACACTGAAACTCGTTCTTGCCTACGACGGTACTCAGTACGTCGGCTGGCAGCGCCAGGAGAACGGCGTGTCGGTGCAGCAGGTGATCGAAGAAGCATTCGCGCCGCTGGCCGGCGGCGTGATGCCGACCGTGGCCGGCGCCAGCCGGACCGACGCGGGCGTGCATGCGCTGGCGCAGGTGGCGAGCGTCAGCACGGAGATCGAGTTGCCGCCGGTGGCCGTGCAGCGCGCGCTCAACGTCCGCTTGCCCGCGGACATCCGAGTCCTGGCCGTGGAGGACGCGCTACCCGGGTTTCACGCGCGGGCGTTCGCGACGTCCAAAGCCTACCGGTATCGCATCGCGACCGCGCCCGTGCTCTCGCCGTTCGATCGCTGGTTCGTGTGGCATCACCCCATCCCGAAGGACGTCGCGGCGATGCAGGCGGCCGCCGTGGCGCTGGTCGGCCGCCACGACTTCGCGTCTTTTCAAGCCGCGGGCAGCGCCGTGCGCGCCACCGTGCGCACCATTCACCGGCTCGACGTCCGCGAGATCGGCGGCGAGATCGTGGTCGAGGTGGACGGCGACGGTTTTCTTCGCCACATGGTGCGGGCGATCGTCGGCACGCTCGCGGACGTCGGCGCGGGCCTGCGGCCGTCCGCGTCGATGGCCGCGACGCTCGAGGCGCGCGATCGCCGGGCCGCCGGCATGACCGCGCCGGCCGCCGGCCTCACGCTCATGGCCGTCCGGTACTGATGCTAAAATCCTCCGGTTCCATGGGCCTGGCTGACGTGCTGGCGGCGATCGCTCCGGGATCTCCGGAGGAGGCCCTGGCCCGCCGCGTCGACTTCGAGCGGCTGCCGCAACATATCGCCATCATCATGGACGGCAACGGCCGGTGGGCGGCGAACCGGCGCCTGGCGCGGGTCGAAGGCCATCGCGCCGGCATCGACGCCGTGCGCGAGACGGTCGAGACGTCCGCGCGCCTCGGCCTCTCGGTGCTGACGCTCTACGCGTTTTCCGTCGAGAACTGGAAGCGGCCAGACGCCGAGATCACGGCGCTCATGGGCCTGCTGCGCCACTACCTCCGCGCCGAGCTCGGCACGCTCCTGAAGAACAACATTCGCTTCCGCGTGATCGGCCAGGCCGAACGGCTCGGCGGCGAGATCCGCGAGGAACTGGCGCTGGCCGAGCGGCGCACCGCCGCGAACACCGGCATGCAGTTCAACATCGCGTTGTCGTACGGCGGCCGGGCCGAGATCGTCGAAGCGGCCCGCCGCGCGATCCGCGCCGGTCTCACCGCCGACACGCTCGACGAGTCCGCGTTCGCGTCCTTTCTCTACACCGCCGGGCAGCCTGACCCCGACCTCCTCATCCGGACGAGCGGGGAAATGCGCGTCAGCAATTTCCTCCTGTGGCAGATCGCTTACGCCGAAATCTGGGTCACCGACGCGCTGTGGCCCGACTTCCGCGCCCGCGACCTGCTCGACGCCGTCCTCGACTTTCAGAAGCGCGAGCGCCGCTATGGCGCCATCGCGTCGCAGGTCGTCGGAGCCGGGAAAGAGTAGCGCCGCGATCCATGGCTCGCGTCTTGAGCGCCGCCGTCCTGGTGGCGCTGCTCGTCGTCACGATATGGTGGCTGCCCCCTGAGGCGACCATCGGCCTCGCCGCACTGGCCGCGGCCCTCGCCGCCTACGAGCTGGCCGGGCTCGCCGGCCGCGTCGGGATCGACGTTCCGGGCGTGTTCCTGGCGGTGGCGGCTGCGCTGAGTGCGGTGGCGTTCGCCATGTCGGGCCTCGGCCAGGCGCCGACCCTCGACGCGTTTGTCGCCGTCCTCCTCGCGGCGGTCGTGGCCTCTGGCGCGCTGGCGCTGGCGTCGGGCGAGCCGGGACCGGCCGCGTTCGGCCGTCCGGCCGTCATGTTGCTCGCCGTGACGTACATCGGCGCGCCGCTCGGCGCCGCGGCGTGGGTGCGCGTCGCCTGGGGGCCGGCCGCCCTGACATGGCTCCTGGCCGTGATCGCGCTCAGTGACTCCGCGCAGTTCTACACGGGCCGGCTGCTCGGCCGGCGCAAGCTCGCGCCGGTGGTCAGTCCCGCCAAGACCATCGAAGGCGCGGTGGGCGGGCTCGTCGCGGCCGCGCTCGTCGGCGGCCTGCTGGCGGCCCGCTGCCTGCCCGGTGTCGAGCCGGCTCAGGGCGCCGTGGTCGCGCTGCTCCTCGCCGCCTTCGGCATCGTCGGCGACCTCTTCAAGTCGCTGCTCAAGCGGAGCGCCTCAGTGAAGGACAGCTCCCACCTCATCCCCGGCCACGGCGGCGTGTTGGATCGCGTGGATGCGTACCTCTTCGCCGGCCCGCTGTTCTACCTGTTCCTGAGGTTCCTCGCGTGAAGCGCGTCGCGATCCTCGGCTCCACCGGCTCGATCGGCAAGAGCGCCCTCGCGGTGGTGACTGCGCACCCGGCGCGTCTGGCGGTCGTGGCGCTCGCGGCCGGCGAAAACGTGACGCTGCTGGCGGAGCAGATTGCGGCCCACCGGCCGCTCGTCGCGGGCGTCGCGCCGCCCGCGGCGCTCGACGAGCTGCGCGCGCGCGTGGGGCCGGCCTCGGCGGCCTGCCACCTCCACGCCGGCCTGGACGGATTGCTCGCGGCGGCGACCCACCCCGACGTCGACATCGTCCTGTGCGCCTCGTCGGGCGCGGCCGCGCTCGAGGCCGTGCTCGCGGCCATCGACGCGGGGAAGACCGTCGCGCTCGCCAACAAAGAAGTGCTCGTCATGGCCGGCAGCCTCATGGTCGACGCGGCCCGCAAGCGGGGCGTCGCCATCCTGCCGGTGGACAGCGAGCACAACGCGATTCACCAGTGCCTGCACGGCCGGAGCAAGGCCGAGTTGCGCCGCGTCATTCTGACCGCGTCGGGCGGGCCGTTTCGGTCGCTGCCGGCGGCCGATCTCGCGCGCGTGACGCCGGCCGACGCGCTGCGGCATCCCACGTGGCAGATGGGCCGGAAGATCACGATCGACTCGGCCACGCTCATGAACAAGGGCCTCGAAGTCATCGAGGCCCACTGGCTCTTCGGCCTCGCCGCGCGCGACATCGACGTCGTCATTCACCCGCAGTCGATCGTGCATTCGATGGTGGAGTTGGTTGACGGATCCGTGATCGCCCAGCTCGGCGTGACGGACATGCGCCTGCCGATTCAGTACGCGTTCTCGTACCCCGAGCGGTGGGCCGGGTCGCTCGCGCCGCTCGACATCGCGGGGCTCGGCGCGCTCGAGTTCGGCCCGCCGGACCTCGCGCGGTTTCCGTGCCTGGGCCTGGCCTACGACGCCCTCGAGCACGGCGGCGCGTGGCCGATCGTGTTGAACGCGGCCAACGAGGTCGCGGTCGAGGCGTTTCTCGAGGGCAAGCTGTCGTTCGCGGGCATTCCCCGCACGATCGAGATCGCGCTCTCGGCCGCCGATCGCGAAGCCAGCCGGCCGCAGACACTCGACGACGTCCGGCGCGCGGACGGATGGGCGCGGAAGTTTTCCGCCGAAACTATTCGTACGCTACCATCGTCGTAGGCTTATACATGTCCGCGATCCTCACCGCATTGAATTGGATCTGGCCGTTTCTGCTCGTGCTGGGCGTGCTCGTGTTCGTGCACGAGCTCGGGCACTTCATCGTCGCCCGCCTGTACGGCGTGCGCGTCCACACGTTCTCGCTGGGGTTCGGGCCGAAGCTCCTGAAGTTCACCCGCGGCGGCACGGAGTACTGCATCAGCCTGGTGCCGCTTGGCGGCTACGTGAAGCTGGCGGGCGAGACGGTGCAAGACGCGCCCAGCGGCGCGGCTGACGAGTTCCTCTCCCAGAGCAAGTGGGTCCGGTTCCAGGTGTACCTGGCCGGTCCCGTGATGAACATGCTGCTCGCGGTCGTCGTGCTGGCGTTCGTGCTCTCGCGCGGCGCCGATGTGCCCATCTACCAGACGGCGCCGCCGGTCATCGGATCGGTGTTGGCCGGCAGTGCCGCGGAGCGCGCGGGCATCAAGCCCGGCGATCGCATCGTCACGGTCGAGGGGCGGCCGGTGCCCACCTGGACGGCGCTCAACCTCGTCGTCATTCCGCGGCCGAACCGCGAGCTGGCCATCGTCATCGATCGCCAGTCGCAACGGCTGGAGCTCAAGGTCGTGACGACGGCCGAGACCAAGTACGAACTCGGATCGCTCGGCGTCGCCCCGGTGCTCCGGCCGGAGGTCTTGCAGGTCCAGCCCGGCAAACCCGCCGAGAGGGCCGGCCTGCTGCGCGGCGATGTGTTCCTGGCGGTAGACGGCGCGCCCAATCTCAGCCGCGAGGAGATCATCGCGGCCATTCGCAAGAAGGGCGCGCAGCCGATCGTGTTTCGGGTCGAGCGCGACGGACAGCCGCGCGACGTGACCGTGGTGCCCGAGGGCGCGGAAGGGTCGAGCACCGTCGGCGCCTTCATCCATCCGTGGGAGGTGGAGCGCGTCGATCCCACGCTGTGGCAGGCGTTCAGTCTCAGCGCGAAGCAGAACTGGGACATGACGAAAGAGATCGGCCGGACGCTCGGCGGCCTCTTCACGCGCGAGACGTCGGTCAAGCAGTTCATGGGACCCGTCGCGATCGCGGAACTGTCGGGCAGCGCGGTCCAGCTCGG
>JANOGJ010000658.1:0-9061 GCA_031405995.1 Acidobacteriota bacterium | reverse complement strand
ACAGCAAAGCGCGCGCGCCGCGCCGATCAGCTTCAGCCGTGACATCCGGGCGATCCTCGGCAACAACTGTTTCGCCTGTCACGGCCCCGACGAGAAGCAGCGCAAGACCAAGTTTCACTTCGACACACGGGAAGGCGCGTTTGCCGAGGACGGAATCATCGTGCCCGGCGACGCGGCGAAGAGCCTGCTGGTGCAACGCATCACGAACCCGGATCCCAGCCAACGGATGCCGCCGCCAGACTCCGGGCATGCGCTGACCGAACGGCAGATCGCGCTCTTGCGCCGGTGGATCGACGAAGGCGCGAAGTGGGACGCGCACTGGGCCTACACACCGCCGACACGACCTGAGCTTCCAGAAGTGAAAACCGCGGGGTGGGCGCGGAACCCCATCGACCGGTTCATCCTCGCGCGCCTCGAGCGCGAAGGCCTGACGCCCCTCACCCGAGGCCGACAAGACGACGCTCTTGCGCCGGGTGACGTACGACCTGACCGGGTTGCCGCCGACCCCGGCCGAGGTCGACGCGTTTCTGGCCGATCGCTCGCCCGACGCGTACCTGAAACGCGTCGATGCGCTCCTGCGGTCGCCGCACTACGGCGAGCGCATGGCGGTGCCGTGGCTCGACGCCGCACGGTACGCCGACACGCACGGCTATCACATCGACAGCCTGCGCGGCATGTGGCCGTGGCGCGACTGGGTCATTGGCGCTTTCAACCGGAACCTGGCGTTCGACCAGTTCACGATCGAGCAAGTGGCGGGCGACCTGCTCCCGAACGCCACGCGCGATCAGAAGGTCGCGTCCGGATTCAACCGCAACCACATGATCAACTTCGAGGGCGGGGCGATTGCCGACGAGTACCAGGTCGAGTACGTCGTCGATCGCGTCGAAGCAACGTCAACGGTCTTCATGGGACTCACGATGGGCTGTGCGCGATGCCACTCGCACAAGTTCGATCCCATCAGTCACAAGGAGTTCTACCAGTTCTACGCGTTCTTCAACAATGTGCCGGAGCGGGGCCTCGACGGCAGGACCGGCAACGCCGCGCCGGTGCTGCCGCTGCCGTCGCCCGCGGACGAGCTGCGGCTCGACGAGCTGGAGTCGGCCATCGGGACGAGATCGCGGGCACTCGCCGACGCGATCGTCGCGCCCCTGCAGAGCGCATGGGAGCGAGCCGTCTCCGACAGCGCCGCGCCGCGCCTGAGCACGCCGACGGCGCACTACGGGCTGGACAGCAGTTTCGCCGACGCCTCCGGCCGGTACCAGCACGGACGTACGATCGTGGGCGATCCGACGTTCGAGGCCGGCAAGCTCGGCCGGGCGGTCTCCTTCGATGGCGACACCGAGGTCAGCTTCGGGACCGCCGGCACCTTCGATCGCCAGGACCCGTTCAGCCTCGCCGTCTGGTTGAGGGGCCGTGGCAACCTCCCGATAGCCGTGTTCCAGAAGCTGGAGACCACGGGGCAGCGGCGTCGCGGCTACGAGTGGGTCCTGGACGACGTGGTGCTCGTCGGGATTCAGCAGTGGGCCGCCCGGCTGACGATCACACTCGCCTCCGACACGCCGGACGGCGCGCTGCAGATTCGGACGCGCGAGCGGTTGAGACTGGGTGATTGGCATCACGTGACGCTGACCTACGACGGCTCGAGCCGGGCCTCGGGCCTGCGGCTCTACGTCAATGGCGGGCTCTTCGACACCGATGTGCTGCAGGACACGCTCGCCGGCTCGATCGCCACGGCGGCCCCGCTTCGCGTCGGCCGAAAGGCGCTCGGCCAGCCGTTCGTCGGACAGATCGACGATCTGCGTCTGTACGACCGCACGCTGCCTCCCGCAGAGGTCGAGCAGCTCGCGATTCACGACACGCCGCGCGTCATCATCTCGGGCGTGTTCGGCAGACGGACGCGAGACGAGGCGGCGGACCTGCGCGACTACTTCCTCACGCACGCGGCGCCGGACGGGTTGCGGACGCTCTACGGCGAGCTGAAAACACTCCGCGTGCAAAAGCTGGACCTCGAAAGGCAGATTCCCACGGCGATGGTGATGAGCGAGATGCCGAAGCCGCGCGAGACGTTCGTGCTGGCTCGCGGCGACTATCGCAACCAGACCGAGAAGGTGCAGCCCGGCGTGCCCGCGATGCTGCCGGCCCTGCCGAACGGCATCCCACCGAACCGGCTCGCGCTGGCGAGGTGGCTGGTCGATCCCGCGCATCCGCTCACCGCTCGCGTCGCCGTGAATCGGTTCTGGCAGATGTACTTCGGCCACGGCATCGTCAAGACCCAGGAAGACTTCGGCGTGCAGGGAGAACCGCCCGTCCATCCGGAACTGCTCGACTGGCTTGCCACGGAGTTCATCGGCACGGGCTGGGACATCCGCGCGCTGCAGCGGCTGATCGTGACGTCGGCGACCTACCGCCAGTCGTCGCGGATGACGCTGGCGCTGCTCGACAGGGACCCGGAGAACCGCCTGCTGGCTCGCGCGGCGCGCCAGCGCCTCCCGGCCGAGATGATTCGCGACACGGCGCTCGCGGCCAGCGGCCTCCTGAATGCCGACATCGGGGGACCGAGCGTGTTGCCCTATCAACCGAAAGGACTCTGGGAGGAAATGGCGTTTGGGGAGGGGTTTTCGGCGCAGTCGTATGCCCAGAGCCATGGGAAGGACCTCTACCGGCGCGGCATGTACACGTTCTGGAAGCGGACGGTGCCGCCGGCGTCGATGGCGACGTTCGATGCGCCGGATCGCGAGAAGTGCACAGCCAGGCGCCTGCTGACCAACACGCCGCTTCAGGCGCTCGCCTTGCAGAACGACCCCACGTACGTCGAAGCGGCGCGGGCGCTGGCCCAGCGCGCGCTCCTCGAGGGCGGGAAGGACGAGAAGGGTCGCATCGCATGGGCGTTTCGCCTCGCCACTTCGCGCAAGCCGACGGCGCAGGAGACCGGCGTCCTGCAGGAGTTGCTCAGAAAGCAGCTGGCGGCGTTCCGTCGAGATCGGAAGGCGGCGCTCCAGTTACTGCGCGTGGGTGAGTCCCCGTTCGATCCCAGATTGGACGTGGCGGAGCTCGCGGCGTGGACGACCGTCGCCAGTGCGATTCTGAATCTCGATGAGACGATCACCAGGCAGTAGAGCCAACCGATGAATCCCCAGCGCGAACTCGACCTGCATCTGACCAGACGACAGTTGTTCGGCCTGACGGCCAGAGGCATCGGCGCTGCTGCGCTCGGCTCGCTGCTTGGATCCGAGTGGCTCTCGGCCGCGCCAGCCCCGCAGGGGACCAGAGGTCCGACAACCGGCGCGCGCCCCGGCCTTCCGCATTTCGCGCCCAGGGCGAAGCGCGTGATCTTCCTGCACCAGTCGGGCGGACCGTCGCAGCTCGAGACGTTCGACTACAAGCCCGGCCTGGCTCGGTACCAGGGCACGCAGATTCCCGACTCCGTGCGCATGGGACAGCGCGTCGCCCAGACGATGGGTCAGTCGTCGTTGCTCGTGGCCAACTCGACGTACGCCTTTTCTCAGCACGGCAAGTCTGGAACATGGGTCAGCGAGCTGCTGCCCCATACCGCCAGGATCGTGGACGACATCACCGTCATCAAGACGATGCACACGGACGCCATCAACCACGATCCGGCGATCACGTTCATCCAGACCGGATTCCAGCAGCCGGGGCGTCCGAGCATGGGCGCGTGGCTAAGCTATGGCCTGGGAAGCGAGAACCAGACGCTGCCGGCCTTCGTGGTCTTGCTGTCGCAGGCGCAGGCCCTCAACGCCGATCAGCCCCTGTTCTCGCGCCTGTGGGCCAGTGGCTTCCTGCCGTCCAGCTATCAGGGAGTCCGGTTCCGCGCCGGGAGCGCACCGGTGCTGTTTCTCGAGGATCCGCCCGGCATCAGCAAGACCAGCCGCCGACAGATGCTCGATGCGATCGTGAAGCTCAACGCGATGAAGCACGAGGCCTATGGCGATCCGGAAATCGAGACGCGGATCGCGCAGTACGAGATGGCGTACCGCATGCAGACATCGGTGCCGGACCTGATGGACCTGTCGAAAGAGCCCGAATCCGTGTTCGAGCTGTACGGCCCCGACTCACGCAAGCCGGGCACCTACGCCGCCAACTGCCTGCTGGCGCGACGGCTGGCGGAGCGCAACGTCCGGTTCATCCAGCTCTATCATCGCGGCTGGGATCAGCACAAAGATCTGCCGCGCGATCTCGCGTTGCAGTGCAAGGGCACGGATCAGCCCACGGCGGCGCTCATCACGGACTTAAAGCAGCGCGGCCTGCTCGACGACACGCTCGTGGTCTGGGGTGGAGAGTTCGGGCGCACGGTGTTCAGCCAGGGCAAGTTGACCGATGCGAACTACGGACGCGACCATCTCCCGCGGAACTTCTGCATGTGGGTCGCCGGCTGCGGGACGAAACGGGGAGCCGTGCTCGGCGAGACGGACGACTTCAGCTATAACGTCGCGTCCGATCCCGTGTCCGTCTATGATCTCCAGGCGACGATCCTCCACCTGCTCGGCATCGACCACACCAGGCTGACCTACCGGTTCCAGGGCCGCGACTTCAGGCTGACCGACGTCCATGGAACGGTGGTGACGAAGCTGCTCGCGTGAAGCAGGTCCGGTCGGCGGGCCACATTCGACCTCCGACCCTGTCCGAAACTTTCGCTTCTCTTTCGCCATCGAGAGGGGGTACGCTGGGGGCACCGCCATGCTCCTGCTCTCCCGGTCCCTTCGGCGGAAGCTCCTGGCCACAGTGCTGGCGCTCTGCGGGTTCGTCCTGCTCTACCAGGCGACCGTCTACGACTCCAAGGACCCCCAGAAGGGCGCCGTCCCCTCCCAGGCTGCGGTCGAGGTGCCTCAACCAGGGGCCCGGATGGCGTTCGAGGCGACGGCCTACTGCAAGGGCGTCACGACGAAATCGGGCGTAAACGTGCGCGCGGGAATCGCCGCCGCGGATCCCACGGTGCTGCCGATCGGGTCGGTGATTCAGGTGGCAGGCGTGCCCGACAAGCACCGCGGTATCTACACCGTTCTGGATACCGGGCCGGCGGTCCAGGGCCGCGAGGTGGACCTCTACATGTGGTCCTGCTACGAGGCCCTGGATTTCGGGCGTCGGCGCATCGAGCTGACGGTCCTTCGCCTCGGCTGGCACCAGTCGAATACCGCTCCCATCCATCGCTAAAAGGCCCTTCCCGGGCCCTGCTCGCCGCCTCGGGGCCTGATATCCCCGGCACTCCCTCAGACCGATAACCGGCCCAGCACGTCAACACAGGCTGGAGGCTCGACCACATGCGACTGACGACTCAGGCTCGCCCCTCGTCCGCCCTGCTCGCGGCCGGCGCGTTCGCGCTCGCGGTGCTCGTGCCCTCGGTGACCCTGGCTCAGTCCTCTTCCCGACCCCGTGAGCAGGCGCGGCCCACGCTCGGCGAGCAGTACCACGTCGAGGTCGGCACCACCTGGTGGAACCCGTCGGTCTTCGGCGTCATCTCGAGCCAGGCCCTGCAGGTCATCGGCAGCCAGATCGACTTCGGCTCCGACCTCGGCTACAAGCAGACGCGGTTCAGGGAAATGCGGTTCGTCATCCGGCCCGGAAAGAAGCACCGCCTGCGCGCGCAGTACACCCCGATTGAGTACACGGCCAGCACGATGTTGACCCGGGACATCACCTTCCAGGGCACCGTCTTTCCGGTGAGCGTGCCGATCGAGTCCTCGTTCACGTGGAGCGTGTGGCGGATCGGCTACGAATACGATTTCCTGTACCGCAACCGCGGCTTTCTCGGCGTCCTCGGCGAGGCGCGCTTCATCGACATGACGGCCGAGCTGACGTCGATTTTCGCGAACGAGCTCATGAACGCCAAGGCGGTCGTGCCGGCGGTGGGCATCGTCGGCCGCGCCTACGTGCTGCCGGACGTGGCGATCAACTTCGAGGTCAGCGGCTTCAAGGTCCCGCAAATCGACGGGAAGTACAGCGGCAACTATCTTGACTGGGACCTGAACGGCACGGTCAACGTCACGAACAACCTCGGCGCCCAGGTCGGCTGGCGGAAGGCCTCGACCTTCCTCACGATCGACTCCGACACCGGCAACCTCAAGTTCAAGGGGATGTGGTTCGGCCTGGTGCTGCGCTACTGAGCAGCTGGGCGAACCGCGCCTCGGCCGCGCTGAGCGTCTCGTCTTTCTTGCAGAAACAAAACCGCAGCTTGGTCCGGCCGCCGGCCGGATCGCGGTAGAAGCTGCTGCCCGGCACGGCCGCGACGCCCACCTCGGTGACCAGGTGGCGCGCGAACGCCACGTCGTCGGGAAAGCCGAAGCGGGCGATGTCCGTCATGATGTAGTACGCGCCGCGCGGCTCGTAGCAGACGAAGCCCGCGGTCCGCAGGATGCCCATCAAGCGGTCGCGTTTGACGCGGTAGGTCGCGGCGAGATCCCGATAGTACGTGTCAGGCATGGCGAGCGCGGCGGCGGACGCCGCCTGCAGCGGCGCGGCGGCGCCGACCGTCAGGAAGTCGTGCACCTTCCGAATGGCGCCCGTGATGTCCGCCGGACCGATCGTCCAGCCCACGCGCCACCCCGTCACGCTGAACGTCTTGGAGACGCTGTTGATGGTCACCGTGCGGTCGGCCATGCCCTCGAGCGACGCCATCGGGACGTGCCGCGCGCCGTCGTACACGATGTGGTCGTAGATCTCGTCCGTCACCGCGATGGCGCCCCACTGCTGGCACAGACGGGCGATCTCGCGGAGCTCGTCCATCGTGAAGACCTTGCCGGTCGGGTTGTTCGGCGTGTTGATGATGATGGCGCGCGTGCGATTCGAGAACGCGGCGGCGAGCTCCTCGAGGTCCAGGCCCCAATCCCCGCCCGCCGCCGGCTCGCGCAGGCGCACGAAGCGCGGCGTCGCGCCGGAGAGGATCGCGTCCGGCCCGTAATTCTCGTAGAACGGCTCGAACACGATGACCTCGTCGCCCGGATCGACGATGGCGAGCATGGTGGAGATCATGGCCTCGGTCGCGCCGCAGCACACCGTGATGTGTTTGTCCGGGTCGACAGCCAGACCGTACCGGCGGCCGACGTCGGCGGCGATGGCGTCGCGCAGGGGCTTCGCGCCCCAGGTCACGGCGTACTGGTTGATGTCGGCGAGGATCGCCTCGCACGCCGCCGCCTTGATCGGCTCGGGCGCCGGAAAATCCGGGAATCCCTGCGAGAGGTTGACGGCGCCGTGGGCGTTGGCCAGCCGCGTCATTTCACGGATGACCGATTCGGTGAATTGCGCGGCTTTGAGAGAGGTCCGGGAGCGGGTCATCGACATTGATCATTGGCCATTGGATATTGGCCATTGCATTGGGCTAATGGCCATTGGGCCATTGCATTAGGCCATTGACGCATTGCGCATTGCAATGGCCAATGTGCAACGGCCCATTGCAATGGCCAATAGCCAATAACCAATGGCCAATCCTACTTCCCTCGGTACAGCTGTCTGTAGTCTTCCGCGGTGCCGATGACGCGCTTCACGTAGTTCTGGGTCTCGGGAAACGGGATGTCGTCGATGAACTCGTCCCGGTCGATGCCGGGCCGTTCGGCCACCCAGCGCGAGACGCGGGACTCGCCGGCGTTGTAGGCGGCGAGCGCGGGCGCGATGTCCCCGAACTGCCGCAACAAGTCGGCGAAGTAGGCCATCCCGATGCGGATGTTGGTCTCCGGTTCGGTCAGCCGGGCCGTGCGGAACGGCCGGATGCCGAGCGTCTGCGCGTAGCGGCGGCCGGTGGCGGGCACGACCTGCATCAACCCGTAGGCGTTCGCGACGGACCGCACATCGGCCTGGAAGGTGGACTCCTGCGCAATGAGCGCTGTCATCAGGAACGGATCGAGCTGTCGCGCGGCCGCATACTGGCGGATCAGGTCCCAGTGATCGACCGGAAAAATCACCATGAGGATTTCGGCCGGCAAGGCCTCGCCGCCTTCCGCCATGAACTGCGGGTAGGCGCGCCGCATCGCCGTGATCGCCGGCCGCAGGTCGCCCTTGCGCGACAGCGCGTAGGCGATCGTCGCCTCGAGAAGCGGGGACGTGCGCGTTTCGCGGGTGATCGCGCGTAGCTCGGCGATGGCCTCGTCGAACATGCCGGCCGCGAGGAGGCTCCTCACGAGCGGGGCGTTGGCCGGAGGGGCGTCCGGGACGATGGTCGGCGGCAGATCGCGGCTCGCCGGGGACACTGGACCCGCGCCTGCCGGGCGAAGCGCCGCTAGAATCTCCTCGGTTTCGACGGCGGCTTCGCGGCCGTAATAGGAGTTGCGGTAGTCGGCAATCACCTGCCGGTACCCGGCGAGCGCCTCGTCGCGATGGCCGAGCTGACGGTGGGCGCGCGCGGCCCAGTACAGCCACGACGGCCGGTAGTCCGCGCGCCGCAACCCGGAGGCCGCCGATTCGAAGAGGCGGATCGCCTCGGCGTGGTCGCCGCCCTTATAGGCCCACCATCCGGCCTTCCACGCGGCGCGATCCGCGAACGCGCCGGCCGGATACCGCTGGTACTGCTCCGCAAACACCGCCGCGGCCTTGCCGTCGTCGTTGGCCAGGATGTAGTGGGTGCCGAGGTCGTTCAGCGCGGCCTCGGCGAGCGGAGAATCCGCGTGGCGCTCCACGAAGTCACGGACAAGGCCGACGTATTCCTCGTGCCGTCCGATCTCGCGCAGAGCGCCGAGATAGAAGAACTCGGCTTCGGCCCGCCGCGACGTCGATCGATCCAGGTACGCCCGAAGCGCGTCGCGCGCGGCCGTGTGACGCTTCAGGAAGAAGTCGCACTGCGCCAGGCGAAGGTCGACCATCTGGCGGTCGTCGCCGGCGGCCGGGGCACGCAGCGGCTCGAAGGCCTTCCGCGCGTCGGCGTACCGGCGCGCGGAATAGAGACGCTCCGCGCGGACGAGATCGACGGCCAGCGAATCCCGCGACGCCGTGGCCAGCGCCGGGGCCAGCCTGGCGCGAGAAGCCGTCGCCTCAGGCGCTTCCGGCGACAGCGCGTGGTCGTAGTGCACGCGGGAGTAGGCCTCGAGGGCGACAGCCGTCTCGGCGAAGAGGTGGCGCG
>JANOGJ010000626.1:0-2472 GCA_031405995.1 Acidobacteriota bacterium | reverse complement strand
CCGAAGGCGTGTACTGACGCCGACGATGTGGAGGCCGGGTCTTCAGACCCGGCTTGCCTCCTAACGCCGCAGCGACGCGAGGCGCGCCTTTGCCCGCGCGACTTCGCGCTTCACTTCACGGACCATCTCCGCGAACAGATCCCATCCCTGTGTGCGCGTCTCGTCGATGCGGTGCTGCAGGCGCCCGATCGCCGACCGGCGCAGGTCGGCGAACTCCGCCTCGATCCGCACGAGGTGGTCCTCCAGCTCCGCCGCCCGGCGACGCAGCCGCAGCGCCTGCGCCTTCGGATCGTCGCCGACGACGGCGTCCGGACTGCGCTCCCAGGCGTGAAGAATGAGGCGGAGTCGATCCTCGTCGCGCTCGGCGTAGGCGCGGTTGGCTTCCGCCATCAGCGAATGACGCCGATACCGCGCCGCGTCGTCTCGAGCGCGATCGGGGTGAATCGCCTTCGCGACGTGATGAAAGATGCGCTTGAGATCAACCGAGGACGCCGATCGGCTCGTGCAGCCGGCCGCGTCCGGTGGCGGCGCCTCAGGTTCGTCGTCGGCGTCCTCGGACGGCGCCCGCAGGCCGAGGCGCGTTTCCGTCTCGGCGATCGCCGCGTCCAGCGCATGCAGCTCCGCGTACAGCGCGCCCACCTCGGCGAGGTAGCGGGCCTGGAGGGCCTGCAGGCCGGTCTTGAACGCCGCGAGCACACGCTCACGCTCGGCCACCTGCTGCTCGAGCACAGCCAGGCGCGCGCGCGACGGATCGTGGACGGGCGCGAGCGAACCGCTCACGCGTCGCCTACATCACCGAGAACGCGACGCTCGCGCTGGTCGTGCCCCATTCGATGCGGAGCGTCCCACCCTTCGGTGTGTCGTCGATGGTGATCGTCAACTGATCGACGGGCGTCTTCGCCTGACCGGCCGTCATCGGCACGCGTCCGGCATCCTGCGCCTGGTCGTAGACCGTGCCCCATTGACCGGTCTGTTTGTTGACGATGAGCTGCCAGCCTTTTTCGGCCGGCAGCGTGTAGAGCGTGTAGGTGCCGGCCGGGAGGTGGAGCGACCCTATCATCAGCGCCTTGTCCGTCTTCAGCGTGGTCGCCTCGTCGGCGCCGGTCCGCCACACCTGGCCGTTCGTCGCGACGTCCTTGCCGACGGCGCGGCCCTTCAGGCTCGGACGGCCGTATTCGATCGAAACCTTCGCGCCATCGATGGTCCATTCAGCGCGCACGTGCGGGCTGCCACCCTTGCCAGGGTGGACGGGGGTCACGGTCTGGGCGCCAATCGTAGCGGTCATGGCGACGACCAGTCCGGCGGTAGCAAACGTGTATCGGGTCACAGGTTCTCTCCTGCGAACTATCGTAAGCCGAGTACGCCGGACAGGGGTAACATGACGCTCCGACGGCGCAAGCCAGCAGGGGGGATCGCGTATGAAACGACGACTGTTCCTTACCGTATTCGCGGCGCTGCTCGTGTTCACCGTGGGAGTGCCGGCCCGGCAGGCCGCCGTCCGGCGATTCGGCTTCGACGACTTCTCCAAGGTGAAGCGCGTCAGCGATCCGCAATTCTCCCCGGACGGCGCGTCGATCGCGTACCTGGTCTCGACGCCCAACCTCGACGAGAACCGCCACATGACGTCGCTCTATCGCCTCGCGGTCGCGAGCGGCGAGTCACGACTCCTGGTCGATGGCGCGAAGCAGGTCAGCGTGTCGTTCCCCCGCTGGTCGCCGGACGGACGGCGGCTCGCGTTCCTTTCCACCGGGCCGGTCGCCAGCCCGTCGAGCCCGCAGATCTTTGTCGTCTCCGGTCAGGGCGGCAGCGTCAAGCAGCTGACGACAGCGCCGAGCGGGGTGCAGCAGATCGCGTGGTCGCCCGACAGCGCCACGATCGGCTTCGCGACGGCCGACGTCCCCGCGAAGGCGCCCGGTCACCAGCGCTGGAATGACTCGTTCGAGGTCCAACTGAACTTCCATTTGTTCATGACCGCCCCGGTGCCGCCGACGCACGTGTGGGCGGTGCCGTCGACGGGCGGCCCGGAGAAGCGACTCACGTCCGGGACGTGGACGCTTCCCGTCACGCGGCCGCCGGGAGCACCCTCCTCGGTGATCACATGGACGCCTGACGGATCCGCGATGGTCTTTGCCCGCACGGGGCAGGGCACCCCCGGCGGATTGGCGGCCGTGAATCTGTCGGATGGCACGATCAAGCCGCTCGGCCTCGCCGGCACGCATCCGCGCTACTCACCACAGGGCGATCAGATCGCGGTTGTGAGCAACGGCGCGGCCGTCGCGCCCGCCGGGGGCGGTCCGGCCCGGAATCTGACGCAGGCGATCGACCGCGGCATCGTCCGCGCCCTCTGGATGCCCGATGGCCAGTCGCTCATCGTTGGCGGCAACGACAGCGAACGCGTCTCCCTGTGGCGCCAACCGCTCGACGGCGCGGCGACGAAGATCGACACCGGCGACGTGAGCCCGAACTCCAATT
>JANOGJ010000511.1:0-2099 GCA_031405995.1 Acidobacteriota bacterium | reverse complement strand
GACCGAGGATGACGCGCTGGTCGATCCAGCTCGACACCGAGTCCACGAACGGGACGACCCAGAACAGACCAGGGCCTCGCAGGCCGACGAATTTGCCGAGGCGCAGAATCACGGCGCGCTCCCACTGCCGGGCGACCCGCGGCGCCTGCATGAGCACCAGGCCCAACAGCACGGCGGCGACGAGTCGCCACGGGTGGCTCGTCAGGCCCGACCACAACGCGACCGTCGCCACCGGCGCGGCCAGCAACCCCATCGCGACGACGTTGGTGCGCACGCCGGTCGTGGTCACCTCATTGGCTCGGATCGAGATCATCGCCACGGTCACCCTCCTCGTTTGTCCTTCAACTGCTGCATCTCGCGCAGCACGTCCTCGAGCGCAAATCCCCGCGCGGCCGCTTCGGCCCCGAGCCGCGCCGCCAGCGCGCGCAGCTCCGCCTCCCGCCCGCGCCGCGGCGGCGCCGGTTGTTTGGCGGCCACGAACGTCCCGACCCCACGCCGCGTTTCGAGCACGCCGGCCCGCTCGAGCTCGGTGTACACGCGGGCGACGGTATTGGCGTTCAGTTTGAGTTCCACGGCGAGCTGGCGCACGGTCGGCAATTGGTCGCCGATCCGGAGCCGGCCCGTCGCAATCGCCGCCCGGATGCCCTGGTCGACCTGGGCGTAGATCGGCGTCGGATGCGTCGGGTCGACGGCCAGCGAGAGTCCAGCCACGAGTCCTAGTGTACTAGAACACTAGGACACGTCAAGGGCGATTCCCGCAGCGGCAATCTTCGATTGCCAATCGGCAATCGGGCCCGAAAGCATCGGCAATCGATAGGCCGATTTCCAATCGCCGATTGATCTTCAATCGATTGCCGATTGCCGATCGCCGATCGCCGATGTACTCACCGCCTGATAAAAGTGCCGGCTCTGAGTTCCGCGTAGGCCTGCCGTATTTCCTCGTCCGTGTTCATCACGATGGGCCCGCGCCACGCCACGGGCTCCTGGAGCGGTTGGCCCGAGACGAGCAGGAATCGCATGCCCTGCTCCCCTGCCTGGACACTCACCTCGTCGCCACGGTCGAACAGCACCAGCGACCGGTTCTTCGCGTCGTCGTAGATTGTCTCTTGGCGGGGGCCGTTCACCTCGGTCTTGACCGCCTGCGGTTCGGACGCGTCCCTGAACGTGCCCGAGCCCTCGAAGACGTACGCGAACGCGTGACGAGTGGTCTCGACCGGCAGGCGCTTGCGCTGGCCGGGCGGCACCCAGACGTCGAGATAGCGCGGATCCGCCGCGATCCCGTCCACGGGCCCCTTCTTGCCCCAGAAACTCCCGATGATCACGCGCACCTTCGTGCCGTCGTCATCCGTCACTTCCGGCACGTCCTTACCCTCGACGTCCTGGTAACGCGGCGACGTCATCTTGAGCGACGCTGGCAGGTTGGCCCAGAGCTGGAAGCCGTGCATGCGGCCCTGCGGATCGCCCTGAGGCATTTCCTGGTGGAGGATGCCGCGGCCCGCCGTCATCCACTGGACGTCGCCCGCGCCCAGGCTCCCGCGATTGCCGAGGCTGTCGCCGTGCTCGACGGTGCCGGCGAGGACGTACGTGATCGTCTCGATGCCGCGATGCGGATGCCACGGAAACCCGGCGAGGTAGTCCGCCGGGCGTTCGTTGCGGAAATCATCGAACAACAGGAACGGGTCGAACTCTTCGGTGTTGCCGAAGCCGAACGCGCGGCGAAGATGCACACCGGCGCCTTCAAGGGTGGGTTGGGATTCCACGATGCGTTTAACGGGGCGGATAGACATGATTACAAGTTTGCCGGTGCGCGTTCGTCGCGTCAACTAGAAGATTCAGGAATGTAATTTCGCGCGCGCGCTGTTTTTCTTTGACTGCCGCCGATGCCGGTGACAGCATCTTCATCTTCGTCCCCCTAATCTTCGTAGAATCTTCGTAACAGAGGTGGTTCATGTCCAAGCGCATCGCGCTCCCCCGATTGGCCGCCGGACTGGTGGTCGCATTCGCACTCTTCGCCGCGCACACGCTGTCGGCGTCTATTCAGCCGACGATTACGGCGACCGCCAGCTGCGAGGCGAGCACCGGCGCGTTCGTGATCAACT
>JANOGJ010000561.1:0-2724 GCA_031405995.1 Acidobacteriota bacterium | reverse complement strand
ACGGCGAGAGCCGCACGTTCGAAATCGGCGGTGCCGATGAGGCCAGCTACGGCGGCCTGATGCGGGAGTACGCCAGACAGCGCGGGTTGACCCGCCTCATGATCTCGGTGCCGTTGCTGACCCCTCGGTTGTCGAGCCTGTGGTTGGGACTCGTGACGCCCGTCTACGCTCGCGTCGGGCGGGAACTGATTGCGGGCTTGAAGAACCGGTCCGTGGTCACCAGTCCCGGGGCGCTCTCGGCCTTCCCAGTGAGGCCCGTCGGTCTGAGGGACGCGATCAGTCGCGCCATTCGCCACGAAGACCGCGCGTTCGCGCTGACGCGGTGGTCGGATGCACGCTCCTCGGGAGGGGAGCCTCGGTTGCCATCCGAGACGGGAGTCGGTAACAAGGTGGTCGATGCGCGGCGGATTCACGTGGCGGTCCACGCGGACCGCGCGTTCGTTCCCATCGCGAGGATTGGGGGCGAGCAGGGGTGGTACTACGCGACGTGGCTGTGGCGGATCAGAGGCGCGCTCGACCTGCTGCTGGGCGGCGTCGGGATGCGCCGCGGGCGGCGCGACCCAAACGCCCTCGCCGCCGGCGACACCCTCGACTTCTGGCGGGTCGAGGCCTGCGAACCGGGACGACGACTGAGGCTTGCCGCGGAGATGAAATTGCCGGGGCGCGCGTGGCTCGAGTTCGAGGTCGTGCCCGCCGCCGGCGGCGCCGTCGTCCACCAGACCGCCGTGTTCGAACCCGCCGGATTGTCCGGGCTGCTCTACTGGTACGGGCTCTGGCCGGTTCACACCGTGATGTTCGGAGGACTGTTGCGCGCAATTGCCCGTCGCGCGGTTGAGGGCGACGCGGATCCTCATCGGGTCGCGGCAGGGGTCCCGTTGTGATCGCGTCTGAATCGACTCCAGCGCCGCCAACGGGGTTCGCCTGCGGCGAAGTAAGGGGTGGCAACGGGACGGTCCATGCGCAAGTGGCGCTGCCGGGGCTACGCGGCGTGCTGTATTCACGCCCGTGCGCGGGCGCGAGCGGGGGCGACATCCACTATTTGTCGGTATGCGGGTCCGGCCTGCTGGCCCGGGTTTGCCTGGCTGATGTGGCCGGACATGGCTCAACCGTGGCGGCCGTCGGCACCGAGATGCACGCCCACCTCCGGCGGAGCGTGGACGTCATCGACGAGCGAAAAGTCCTGGGCCGGCTCAATCGACGCCTCAATGAGAGGGGCCTGGGCGTGATGACCACGGCCGTCCTGGCCACCTACTATCCGCCGCGCCGGCGGCTCACGGTGAGCTACGCGGGCCATCCCACGGGCTGGCTCTTTCGCGCGGACACCCGCGCATGGACGCCGCTCTGCGGGCCCGTACCGCCGCCTCGGAAGCCCGCCTTCGTCGATCTGCCGATGGGCATCGGGTTCACGCCGACCTACAGCCGGCATCGCTTCCGGGTGTCTCCCGGCGACCGCATGCTGCTCTTCACCGACGGCGTGCTCGAGACCACATCGCCCGACGACACGCCGTTTGACACCCACGGGATCGAGACCTTGCTCAACGGGGCAACCGGCAGCTGCGAGGACGTTGCGCGACGCCTCCTGGCCGCCCTCCACGGGCACGCCGCGTCCGACGAACTGGCGCACGACGACGTGACGTTCTTGCTCGCGGAATTCGTCGAAGGCCCTCCGGGGCCCGCCTTGTGGCATGTCTTCAAGAACCGCCTGTTGCGCCAGGAACGGCGGCCGTGACCGGCACCATGGCGGCGCTCGTCGGCCTCGGCACCGTGCTGACTGTGCTGACACTCGCGTGGATGTTCAGCGTGAGGCTGCGGGATGCGAGCATCGCCGACGTCTGCTGGGGTGGGGCCTTCGTGCTGCTGGTCTGGCTGTACGGCCTTCTGTCGCCGGCGTTGACGCCACGCGCCTGGCTGGTCTCGGCGCTGATCACGTTGTGGGGCGTGCGACTCTCCGTGCACATCTATCGCCGCAACCACGGCAAAGGCGAGGACCCTCGCTATCAGGCGATGCGCGCCGCGCATGGACGGGCGTTCTGGTGGCGCAGCGTGTTCACGGTCTTCTGGCTGCAGGGCGCGCTTCTGTGGTTCGTCGCACTGCCGCTGCTCGTCGCCGTGCGCGCGACAGACCCGGCCGCCCTCACCGTGGTCGATGGCCTCGGCGTCCTGTTGTTCGCGATTGGGTTCGGCTTCGAGGTCGTGGGCGACCATCAACTCGAGCGCTTCAGGGCTGAGCCGGGGAACCGCGGCAAGGTGCTCGACAGCGGGCTCTGGCGCTATACGCGGCATCCGAATTACTTCGGAGACGCGACGATGTGGTGGGGCATGTATGCCATGGCGGCGTCAACACCAGGAGGATGGCTCACCGTGCTCAGCCCGTCCCTCATGACGCTGTTGCTGATGCGCGTGTCGGGGGTGACGCTGCTCGAGGACGGCCTTAGAGCCTCCAAGCCCGGTTATCGCGCCTATATCGCGCGGACGCCGGCCTTCTTCCCCTGGTTTCCGCGCGCCCCACGGTGAGCCTTGCGGCACACCCAACTGATCAATTACGGGCTCTACCAGGTCGGGTGGTTCGCCTGCGTGCTCGGCGGAGCGTCGCATCGTCCGTGGAACGGATTTCTGGTCGCAATGATCCTGGTCGGTGTGCATCTGGCGCTGTCTGTGGAACGCTCCCTCGAAGTCCGGCTTGTGGTTCTTGCCACCGCCGTTGGAGCGGTCGTCGAGATGATT
>JANOGJ010000560.1:0-1916 GCA_031405995.1 Acidobacteriota bacterium | reverse complement strand
ACCAGGAGAAACTCGAGGACTGCGCTTGGACCGGACAAAGTCCGCTCCGGCGTGCCGATCAGGTCCTTCGCCTTGGCGTGCGGGAAGACGACTTCCGTGTAGCTAAACAGCTCCGGACGCGAGTCGGTCTCCCGGCGCCATCGCCACCGCAGTTGCGCCTCGACGTCGCCGAGACCGGATTCGGTGAGGCGCGCGGGCAGCACCGACGCGTCAGCCGGAGACTTGTCGAACGTCGCGCCGATCACCGCCGCCTCAATCTCGAACGCGAGGTTGTCCCGGAGGCCGTACGCGAGGAGGAAGATGCCCTCGTTGGCCCGATAGCGCCCGCGGAGGTCGACGTCGCCGGGCACGCCGAACTCGGACGGCTTGTACTCGAAATTGCGATCCCCGTAGTACTCGTAAAACGGGTAGATGA
This sequence comes from Acidobacteriota bacterium, assembly GCA_031405995.1. Lineage (GTDB taxonomy): Bacteria > Acidobacteriota > Vicinamibacteria > Vicinamibacterales > SCN-69-37 > JANOGJ01. The sequence continues at coordinate 1,501 of JANOGJ010000560.1, read as the reverse complement.
TCAGGTCGCCGCGCCTGATGTAGGTGCCGAACATGGACGTCGGCAGCCCCGTGCCGCGGTCCGTCAGATAGACCGGCAGGGGCGCGGCCTGGGAAACGCTTGCGGCCTGGGCGGGGGCCGGGGCTTGGCCGGCGAACGCCGGCAGCGGCAAGCCGCCGGTCAGGGTCGCCACGAGCATCAGAACGCGGGCTGAGAGGTCAGGTTTCATGATGCGAACGTACGACGCGCCGGCCGGAGCGTCTACTGGCGCGATGTCGTAGGATCTCACGCCCGGCGCCGGACTACGCCATTTGGCCGATGCCGTCGGCCATCCAGACGAGGGAGACTGTCGGGCCGAGGTCATCCATGCGCACCCACGCCGTCGCCTTCCTCGCCGCCGGTCTCCTGGTGTCCTTTGCGGTCCCGCCGGTCCTCGGCCAGACCGCCGACCCGTGGACGCGCGACTTCGCGCTCGAGGCTGAGACCTGGTCGAGCCGCGGGCGGAATCCGTACTTCGTTCTGGAACCCGGCTACGTCCTCGAGCTCGAGGCCGGAACCGTGCGGCTCGTGATCACGGTCCTCGACGAGACACGCCGCCTGGACGGCGTGGACACCCGCATCGTCGAGGAACGCGAAACCGACGGTGGCCGGCTCGTCGAAGTGTCCCGCAACTACTTCGCGCTCAGCACGCGCACGAACAGCGTCTTCTATTTCGGCGAGGACGTGGACATCTACAAGGACGGCAAGGTGGTGAGCCACGACGGCGCGTGGCTGGCCGGCGTGAAGGGCGCCCGGCCGGGCCTGATGATGCCCGGGCTGCCGCTCCTCCGCGCGCGTCACTATCAGGAGGTGGCGCCTGGCGTCGCGATGGATCGTGCCGAGATCGTGAGTTTGACGGACGTGATGAAGACGCCCGCGGGCGCATTCAAGAACGTGCTCCGGGTGGCCGAGACGACGCCACTCGAACCGAAGGTCCGCGACACGAAGTACTACGCGCGGGACGTCGGGCTCATCTCGGATGGCGAACTGGTCCTGGTGAAGTACGGCGCCCGGTAGGGCGGACTCGCAGGCTCACTATCGGGTAATAGGTCGGCGCGCCTGATGGTACACGCGGACGATCAGTAGCTCGTCGGGGTGGCGCCGGCAACCTTCAACGATCGAGCGCCGCGTTGATGATGTCACGGGCGCGCTTCGCGTCAACCACGCGCCCCTGACGATACGACTCTAGGGCCTCTTCGATGCCGGCTTCCTCGGCAGGCGACAGGCTCGGCGCCTCGTTTTCGACTGCCTCGACGACGTAGCGGCCCGCCGGCAACTCGCGAAGCTCTGGCGGAAGATCCTTGCCGTTCCAGACCACGACTCGGGTGCTGTTCGCCATAGCTCGATTCTACCAACGGCCCCGGCGTCGCGCCACGGCAGGATGAGAGGGCGCTCGGTTCGGTGTGCGACCCAATGTTGGGGGCCGCTGATAAGATTGGAGGGCTGTCCTGAACGCTTCCCGGGCCGGAGTGGCGAAATTGGC